>JAIMBH010000029.1 GCA_023511485.1 Bacillota bacterium
CCTCGAGTCTCCGTGCTAACTGACGGCCCGCATCCACGCGGTCCCGGAACATGATAAACCTTCCTTATCCAATAAAATTACTGGATACAATTTTAAGGTATTTTTACCCATAAAAAAACAGCAGGCCACAGGCCTGCTGTTTTTTGATCTCGGCCACCGGTTACTCAGCCATCTTGCCACGCTCGATAAGCTCTTTTACTTTCTGGCCACCCTTGTGCCCAATCTCCTCATAGAACTCGTGTCCGTATTTCTCTTTAACTACCTGTCCACCCTTTTTGCCGCCTTTATGACCTATTTCCTCATAAAATTCCGGTCCGTATTTCTTCGCGGTGGTTTCTCCACCCTTGTGCCCAATTTCCTCATAGAACTCAGGTCCGTATTTCTTCGAAGTGGTCTCGCCGCCTTTGCGACCCGCTTCGCTAACCGTCATTTTGCCTTTCTCTTCGGCCATTAATATCGCCCCCTTTCAGGTATCTTTCAGGTATTTAATACCCGCAGATATACCTTCTAAACGTTGAGGTTCTTCCTCGGCAACCGCTATTGGGTCAAAGCCAATCCCGGATAGAAACCCATAGACAAGCCGCCGGCTAAAACACTAAAATTTTGCACATATAAAAGGACGGAAACGCCCGTCCTTTTATATGGCTCTTTGTCCAGATAATTTTACTCGGTAGCCTTCTTACCCTCTTCAATAAGGCGTTTTACCTTCTGGCCGCCTTTATGCCCAATCTCCTCGTAAAATTCGTGGCCATATTTTTGCTTCGTAGTCTGGCCGCCTTTCTTGCCACCCTTATGTCCAATTTCTTCATAGAATTCGGGACCATATTTTTTTGCGGTTGTCTCGCCGCCTTTGCGACCCGCTTCGCTAACCGTCATTTTGCCTTTCTCTTCGGCCATTAATATCGCCCCCCCCTTTCGCGGTTTTCATACCCCGCATTCCGCAGTTTAAACATTTACTCAGCAGAGCGAACCTTGGGGTTCTTACCCTGCTGGGCAGTCGGCAATTTGGTGCATTGCTGCGCGATTTCGAATATAATGCGGGAAGACTGGAGGAGATGTTTGATGAAAGTCCTGGTAATAGGTAACATAGGCTTTGACCTTATGGCGCCTAGCTTACAAAGAGAAGGTATTGAAACTGTTCTTGTTATCACCACACGTGAACCCCTCAATGCAGAATATGCCGATGAAGCATATTTTTTTAACTCAGAAAATTCTGACACCGATTATTGGCCTCTTGTAGAGTTTGCACTCGAAAAAAAAGTCGACGCGGTAATCTCAATTGCCGGACCAGATGTCGCAAATCTAAGAGACGGATACGTCAAAGAAATCCTTGAAGCCGAGTTCGGAATCCCTGTACTGGCTAACCCACTTGAGGCAGTTAGAACAGCCGCGAACAAAGAGAAGACTAAAGATTTTTTGAAGAAGCACGGTTTCCCGACAACCGAGGGTAGAGTCATATCTTCGCGTGCCGAAGCGTTTGAGGTAGCGAAAGAATACGGCTACCCACTCGTACTTAAGCTAATCGACCACTCTGGTGGGACCGGTATGAAGATAGTTACAAATCGCCTGGAGCTTATAACCGGACTGGCAGATGCAGAAAGAATACTTATCGAAAAATATACAGCTGGACCGGAATTCTCGGTTGAGGTGCTAAATTATGATGGTAAGACATTGCCCTTGCTACCGGTTTTTAAGGGGCATACAAATCATCAGGGTCTCCATCCTATGGAGCGCGTAAAACTTGCACCGGCTCCTTTATCCGAAGCCGACATCGCAAAACTAAGGCATCTAGCGCGAGATGTCATAAGCACGCTAAATGTACAACCGACCGGAGATGTCGATATAGTTTGGTCGGAAGATGGCCCGAGGATACTTGAGATCAACCCAAGATTTGGCGGCGTCACAGCTTTGTCGATGGCAGCAAGCGGGATAATATCTTACCATGCCTTAGTTGATATGTTGCTTGGCAGATGGAACTCAATCGATTATCACTTCGACAGACACTATGCAGCCGACATGCCGGTATTTTCAGATATAGCAATCGACAGCGTAAGAGATCTTCTTAACCTGGATGGTGTTTTCAGGGTGAAAATCCAAAAGCTGTCTAAGACCTCAGGCAGAATTGCACTCAAAGCTAAAACCATGCAAGAACTTTTGGGCACAGCCAATAAGGTAGCTGCGCTGTGTGATTGCAAAGAGTGCTTCATGGAGTTAAAAGAGCTTCCAGAAAAATTAAAAGTGGTAGCTAGTTAACTAGCTACCACTTTTATCCTACACGTGTAAACTTGGTGTGACTAACGCGCCGCTTGTTTACCGCGCTCAATAAGCTCTTTAACTTTCTGGCCACCTTTGTGCCCGATTTCTTCATAGAACTCACGGCCATATTTTTTGGCAGTGGTCTTGCCACCCTTGCGGCCCGCTTCGCTCACGGTCATTTTCCCTTTTTCTTCGGCCATCTGCGTCACCTCCTTTGGGACTAGCCATTGGCAATTATTTTGTACCCCGGGCTTATACCTCTTAAACTCCAATTGCTGAGGTGATTGCATCAATTTAGAAAGGAAGATTCTTTATTCTCTTATTTAGCCTCCCGCCTCTTTCCCCTTTTCTATGAGATCTTTGACTTTCTGGCCGCCTTTGTGTCCAATCTCCTCATAAAATTCATGCCCGTATTTTTTCTTAGTAGTCTGGCCGCCCTTAGGACCACCTATCTTCCCGCCTTTCTCACCGATTTCTTCATAGAACTCACGGCCATATTTTTTAGCGGTAGTTTTACCACCCCTGCGGCCAGCCTCACTCACGGTCATCTCTCCTTTATTTTCCGGCACCCTTTTCACCTCCCTCCGAATTGCTAACTATGCCACCGAAAAGATCGCTTTTGTTTAGCAGTTCTACCCAGGAGTAACGTCATTAAACAATTTTTAGGGTTCAGGGGCCAGGGGCCAGGGGCCAGGGCTTATTGAAGAACAAAAAAGGCGGAGCTTGGCTCCGCCTATATTACCCTGGCCCCTGGACCCTTTAAAAAGTTAGGCCCTTTTTTTGCCTTCTTCAATAAGACGTTTTACCTTCTGGCCGCCTTTGTGTCCAATTTCCTCATAGAACTCAGGGCCGTATTTTTTCGAGGTGGTCTGCCCGCCTTTTTTACCGATCTCCTCATAGAACTCAGGGCCGTACCTTTTCGAAGTTGTCTCGCCGCCTTTGCGACCTGCTTCGCTAACGGTCATCTTGCCTTTTTCCTGTGCCATCTTGTTCACCTCCTATCATAAGATCATTTCGCTTGGACAATTTGTTTGCGCTTCTTGCCTTCCTCGATAAGATTTTTACTTCTGGCCGCCCTTGTGTCCAATTCCTCATAGAACTCAGGGCTGTCTAACTGATACCGTTGCTGTTAGACAAACTTCTCCGCCGTATTACATTTACCCGCAAAATCCGACAATCAATCGCCTTATTATTAAAAATTTCACCTTTAGTCTGTTTCCCACTTTGTCAATATTTAAACATCAGCTAGGCAGCCCTGCGCTTTAGCCTATGAATGATATAACTAATAATATCCTCCGCTACATTTCTCCCGGTCGCCTCCATGATTCCATGCCAGGCTGGAGCACTGTTCACCTCAAGTATGTAATTGCCATCTGGACCTTCGATTATATCTACTCCCGTGTAATCTAACCCTAAACACCTACTTGCTCTTATTGATATATCTCTCTGCTCATCGGTTAGCGCGCAGGCTGCAGGCACCCCGCCGAACCTTATATTTGTCTTCCACCGGCCAACCCGAGCTTTACGGTAAATTGAAGCCACCACTTCATCTCCAACCACAAAAGCACGGATATCACGGCCCGGATTTGGGATATACCGCTGTAGACATATACACTTGAACTCATCTAAAAGCTTCTTTATCCTTCTCATTGCATCTTTTTCAGATCGCTTGACCCTGATCACGCCATACCCCTGGAAACCGTACAGCGGCTTAGCAATAACATCATCATGCCCGGCAAGAAACGCCCCGGCATCTTCCATCGCTTGCACAATAACAGTCTCCGGAATGCGAAAGCCTTTTTCTTGTAGGATAAAGCTGGTCAAGAACTTACTCTCGGCTACCTGAATTGCTGAGGGCGAGTTAACTAAAAGAACACCCATTCTTTCGAGCTGCTCGAAAACCTCGAACTGAAAATCGGTTTCACCGTTGAAATTAAGACCTCTGATTACCAGGGCATCGAATTTTCCTGCATTGTCCGAGCCAATATTTATTGCCTGGCGGTTATTCATCTCAACGAAGAAATGGATTGGATCCACAATCTTTACTTCAGAAACCTTGCTTGCGGCGTCAAATAAATCGTGGCTCGTTGGGTCGACACCGAACTGTCCCGTAACTATACCTATCTTGTACAAGAATTCTCCCTTGATTTTTGTCTTGACAATGTAATTAATAAGCATGGTGAATTTTACCCACCTATTTGGCGGTTAAACCCTAGGAATTTTTGATTTTCGACTGTGAGCTGAAGATATTTATCCAGCACGGGCTTTAGCGAATATAAAAGCAGTGCAGGGCTTTGGCCCTGTCTCAAGTATTAATCCTATCTGGCAGTAGGTAGGCACTATTTATGCCTGCTTGCTACGAGAGAAGTCACTGACTTCTTTGCCCTTTAATTTTAAATTTTGAATTAAGGGATATGTTATAGACATGCAGAACTTTGCTGCCAGAGGAAAATTGTATATCGGTACATCGGGGTGGAGCTATAAACACTGGAAAGATATATTCTACCCTGCCAATCTGCCGGAGAGGAAGTGGCTTGAGTTTTATGCAACAAAGTTCTCAACCGTCGAGATAAACAATTCTTTTTATAGATTGCCTAGGAGAGAAACTTTTGAGTCATGGCGAGCCAGCACGCCGCCAGGTTTTGTCTTTGCAGTCAAAGCAAACCGCTATATCACACATATAAAGAAACTAAAAAATGTGGATACGGCCTTGGTAAGGTTTTTTGAAAATGCAAGCGGACTTGCCGATAAACTGGGTCCGGTATTGTTTCAGTTTCCGGCTAACTGGCATGCAAATGCCGATAGGTTGGAAAGTTTTTTAAACATCCTGCCAAACGGTTACAAGTACGCCTTTGAGTTTCGCCACACATCATGGTTTCGTGACAACATCTACGCTTTACTTGAGCAAAAAGGCGCCGCCTTGTGCATCGCTGATTCGCCAGAATGGCCATCTCCTTTTAAAATAACAGCGCCATTTGTTTTTATCAGGATGCATGGTAGCCGCCAGCTTTATGCATCTGACTACACCACGGACGAGCTATCCCGGTGGGCAAAAAAAATCGGCGACCTCTTAGACCGCCGGCTTGATGTTTATATATATTTTAATAATGATGCGCACGGCTACGCTGTAAAAAATGCACAGGAGTTAAGAGAGCTCCTCCAGTGCATCTAACTGTTAGCTGCTGGTGACATCGGTAATTTGCGCCGCTCTGCTACTTCTGCTTCTTGAGAACCGCAATGCGGTCTTTTGCAAGTTTTACCCCCTCACCTTTTGGGTCCAACTCAATATATTTCTCGTACGCCTGGATTGCCTCTTCACTTTTGCCGCTGGCCCTCAAAAACTCAGCTAAGTTAAAGTACGCTAAAGCATGATTTGGATTGATCTCGATGGCCTTTCTCGCTTCGGCAGTAGCCGTTTCGACCTGCCCTGAATAAAAATATTGGATCGCCATATCGACCCGGGCATTAACATTGTTCGGGTCAAGTTCGAGCGCCTTTCGGTAACTATCAATCGCCTTGCTCAGCGCACTTGAGTCATTTGATGATTTTGCATAATCGCTGTATGCATTACCGAGTTTAACCCAAGCATCCGCACTTTTTGGATTTTTCTGCGCAGCCTGTTCAAGAGCCGCCAAAGTCTGCTGAACCTGTACCTGTCCTTGACCTTGTTGATTAGTGTTATTGATCGTTTCGGGTATTGAGGTAATAAACGGTATGAAATATGCAATAAAGGTTAATGAGACGATAACCGCTCCAACCTTCGTTACCATACTCACTTTTTTCTTGTCTAAAAGCACCTCTGCCTACTCCCTTGTAACGTTATCGGTTTAGACGAGAAGGCAGAAACCTGTACCGTTTCTGCCGCTCCCGCTCTTATTTCTTATCCTCACCGGGTTTTACTTCAACCGATTGGCCACCCGGCGGTATATCTCCTGATGCCGGAACATCGCTCTTAGTGTGTCCACTACTTTGGTCTACCTGTGTTTGGCTAGAGCTCGATTGCGTTGAATCGCCACCTATGCTGGGGTGGCCGGCAGGCAGCTGCCCGCTGTTTAGCTGCTCTGAAGATAAAGGGGGTGCGCTGCCAGACTGCCCTTGGGTTGAGTAATCAGATAGACCACTGCTTGTTGGCGTCGTACTAGTTGGCTTCAAAAGCGCACCAACAAAGAAGCCAAAGACAAAAGCCACGACAACCAGGGCAACTGTCCACATAAAATCTACTTGTTTAGGCATGCTCAATCCTGCAACCTCTCCATCTGCAGGTTCTGATTTAGCAGCTGACTTACCGGATGATTTTTTTAACGTCTTGCCATCTTTCTCAGGAGCCTCGCTCTTACCGGGAGCAACGTTGTTTTTGTCCTTGGAAATTTCGTCTCCCAACGAGTTTACCCCCTTTCAAGGTCATTAGTGGATACTTTCTACTACCGATTTACAATGATAACGCTTTGTCAACCACCTATCAACTGTTTTGTGAAACACGTTTCCGATGTCTAAAACGTGCTCAGATTTAAGTGCGCCAAAGTCAAGCTACTTAAGTGCCAATTACTAGTGCTATTGACAGTATTTCTTATCAACAGCAAGGTATGCTATCTCCCTGCTATGGGTGCACTGCTTGCTGTCTGCTTGACCTTCTTCCTTATGGGCTCAGCTTTCTTTAAAATCTCAACCTCATCTAGGAGAGTATATTTATAATCCTGATAGAGAATCTTGCCCGCCACCATGGTGAGAATTATATTTTCCTGGTTAGCGGTATAGACAAGTGCCGAATAGGGATCACGAATCGGGATCTGGTGGCTATGCGACATATCCACCACAATAACATCTGCTTCTTTGCCCGGCTCAAGCGAGCCCACTTTATCTTGTAGGTTAATTGCCTTGGCACCACCCAGCGTCGCCATGTAAACAAAGTCCTGTGCGGTAAACCCAGCCGATTTTGTTATCCCCCGCTGCATGAGAAGACCTGTTCGCATCTCAGCAAATGGGTCCATGGTGTTATTGCTCGCCGGGCTATCAGTTCCTATCCCAACCTTTAATCCTCTTTCCAAAAAGCTTGATAGCGGCGCTATTCCCATGCCCAGTTTTGCGTTACAGCGGGGGCAGTGGGCAACCGCCACGTCGTACCTCTGAAGAATATCAATATCTGGCTCATCGACCTGAACGCAGTGAACCGCAAGGGTGTTTCCACCCTCAAAAACTCCCCACTCCTCGAGATACTTCACCGGACTCACACCGGTTGGCTGCCAAAGGATATTACCCCATCCAGCAACCTCCCAGTATTCATTGGCAAGCTGGCCCGAACCGTATTTCACAAAGTCATACTCTGCTTTTGAGCCCGCAAGGTGCGTGCAAATCTGCAGGTTCTGCGCTCTTGCCCACCTAGTAGATTCCTTATAAAGAGGGGCCGATACCGTATATGGCGAGTGAGGAGCAAACCCGATAATAAGATTGCTGCCCGAAGCCGAATCAATCCAGTGCGCTATATCCTTTTCTGCCTTCGACATTATCTGAGATACTTTAGTATGGTCCATACCGGTAACTTCGTAGTAGATAATCCCCCGCAAACCTGCATCACGGGCAGCTATAAGACTGGCTCCGCTCTTTGTGATATCTGCAATAGTCGTAATGCCTGACTGTATAGCTTCAAGAGCTCCAAGGTAGGCAGAATGAACCCAGTCACCTTTGCCAAGAGCTTCACTTTTTATGGTAAGCTGTATCTTCCAATCAGCATAACCGAGGTCATCACAAACCCCTCTAAACACGCTGTACTCAAGATGGGTGTGAAGGTCCACAAATCCTGGAAGAATTACAGCTTTGCCAAAATCCCTTACTTCTTCTTCTGGATACCTGGCAGCAAGCGACTTTAACTTTCCAACATCCTTAATCTTTGAGCCCTCTATTAAAATAGCCCCATCCTGAATCGGATTATGACTTATCGGCAATACCCATTTTGCAGATAATAGCATGCGTCACCTCTAACACTACGATTAAAGCTTTGCTCGATTTTCGAGCAATAATCTCCTGAAACTGCTTTATAGCTATCAGCACTCAGCAATCAGATTTTTATTTCTTTGTGTTTAGGCTGACAGCTGATAGCTGAAGGCCGATAGCTTTAATGGTATCTATCAACAACAAACTCGGCGATTCCCTTAAAGATAGCTACCGCATCAGGTTTAGATAAAATTTCAAGCGATTGCATTGCTTTATCAATATAAGACCTTGCTGTATTTTTCGTGCGTGCAATCGCACCGCATTCGTTTATCATCTTTATTGCAAGAGCAATTTCTTTATTGCTTGGCCTGGTACTTGCAATAATCGCCGCAAGGTCACTACCAGACCCAAGCTCCTCAAGCGCATAAAGTATAGGTACAGTAACCGTGCCGTCGCGAACGTCCACCCCAACGGCCTTTCCGGTCTGTTCTCCCCCGGCAACATCAAGTACATCGTCGTATATCTGAAAGGCTATTCCTAAGTTTTCACCGTAGCTGGTCAATGCGCGCACTTCAACTGCTGATGCACCAGATATAGATGAGCCAACTTCACAGCAAGCGGCAAACAAAGCCGCGGTCTTTCTTTTAGCCTTCTGCAGGTAATCCTCAAAACGCTGCTCAGTTACGTGAGCGGTAACCATTTGGTCAAACTCACCCAGACTCAAATCGATAGCGGCTCGGACCATCACCTCAACAAGCTGCATCTCCGAGTTCGACAGAATTTCAAAAGCCGTAGCAAATAAATAATCCCCTGTAGCCAGCGCAACACGCTCGCCCTGGACTGAATTTACCGTCGGAATTCCACGCCTCGTTGTAGCATCGTCTAAAATGTCGTCATGGATAAGCGATGCCATATGGATAAGCTCAGAAGCTACCGCAGCAGGCATAAGTTTTTCAAGGTCGTAATCTCCTACCATCCCCGACATTAAGACCAATGCTGGGCGTAATCTCTTTCCACCCGCTTTAAGAGTTGCAAGAGAAGCTTCGGCTAATATACCATCACTGGCCGTCGCTGCTTTTGTAAGCTCTTTTTCAACTTCTATTAAATCCTGAAGGATACGCTGTGGGATTGGGTAGGCTTTATTCATAATTTAAATTAGTATAATTTAAATGCCATTTTTCTGTCTACTGCAAATGGTTTTGCAAAGGCTGCGAAAGCTCTTTGAGAATGAGAGCTGCGTGCTCTTTCACAGCCTCCATATCGGCCGAGCAGTTGCCCAACCGAGCCCCTATGGTGACTGCCGCATCGAACAGGCTGGCATATTTTTTATTTTCCGAAGCAGCTAAGCCTTTTTGCGGCCCGCAAGCTTCCAGGCGGGCTATATCGGCAATTGCCCTTACCATAATCTTAACTACATAGCTCTTTTTAAGTTCAGCTGCAATACGGATTGCTTTTGCATAATAGTAATCTGCAGTAATTAAGAAAATATTGCGCTCTGTTGAATTTCGGGGGCTTTCATGGTAGTGCTTTTCAACAGCAAGCCGAAGCAACTCAAGACCCACCGCAACCGGTTTAAGCTCCTCAGAGCGGTAACTACCGCAGCTTGCAGTAGCAAACAGCAGTGTGGCCAGCGGAAGATTATCTGCATCGCAGAATTGGTTTTCAAGAAGAACATGACCTGAAAAAGCATTTTTCAAAAGTTCTTCTTTGGTTTCCGTTAGATCGCGTTCAATGATACTAATAAGTGAGGACATATTACTTGGTCCCATAACCGCCGGTCGATTAACCCTTTTGCAGGTAGTAAGAAAGTATCTGTAACTCAACAGACAGATCAACCTGGCGCAACACTACACCATCAGGGACTTCAATGGTGATTGGAGCAAAGTTGATTATCGCTTTAATCCCCGCATTTACCATCCGATTTGCAACACCTTGGGCAGATGAAGCCTGTGTTGCGATAATGCCTATATCTACCCCGCCTACAATGCCTTTAGTAAATTCTTCAAGCTCATTGATATTTCGCACCTTAATCCCGTCAACTTCAGTGCCAACTTTAGCCGGGTCGCGATCAAATGCTCCTACAACTTTAAATCCCTTTTCTGAAAATCCCTGATAACCGATAAGTGCGCCGCCCAACCGTCCAACGCCAACTATCACTACCGTCCTATCCCTTAGCAATCCCAGCCATTTCGAAATCTCATTAATAAGCTGGTCTACTTCATAGCCAACGCCACGGGTTCCAAATTCACCTAAGTACGAAAGGTCTTTTCTTAATTGTGCGGCGTTCGTTCCAGCCATCGCTGCAAGACCATCAGATGAAACGATTTGCTCGCCTTTATTCGCCATCATTACCAACGATCGAAGGTAAACGGGCAATCTTGCTATCGTTGCTTGCGGAAGCTTAGCCTTCTTCAATGCTACCCCTGCCCATCATTCTAATTTGGTCAGCCTCCATCAACTTTGTGATTATGAGAACTTTGCATGATTTTAACCCAGACACCTATTTTTGTCTACAGTAGGAACCTTAAGGATGAAGAGCTATCTGTAAGGAATTACCCCTATAAAGCAGCACTTTTATTAAAATTAAAAGAGCCCTTTCACGATTTTGGGCTCTAACTTCGCAGTAAAACGTCTTGCCGGCAACGATAATTTGGGCCAGTAGCACAAAGCATCAATTATCTATACTGGAAATTGCCGCTTTCGCTTCCTGGTTATTAGGATCCATAGTCAATAATTGCTTATAATATTTCTTAGCTTCTTTTTGCATCCCCAGCTCTTTATAAGCTTCCGCTATCATCTGGATAGCTGCTTTTTCCTGAGGCTTGACCTTCAATGCGAATTCAAGCATATTAACAGCTTCTTTATATCTACCCTGATATAAGTAGATATTGCCAAGCAGCATATGGGCCGGAAATGAATTTGGGCGCACATTCTCAATGGCGTATTCAAGCCGGCTGGCCGCATCGTTTAAAACTGGATCACTCGGCCCAGTAGCAGTTTTGGCAAGTGCGCCTGCCATCGATACATAATGGTCCATATCGTATGGCTCTGCATCTATGCCCTCCCGGTATATTTCAACTGCTCTATTTATAAGTTCAAGGCTTTGTCGAGCTACACCGGCACGCTCAAGTAATAAACCATAGCTATCGTAATACCTGCCGTTTTGGTATAAATCGATGGCCTTTTGATACTCTCCAAATGCCATCTCTAGATTGCCGCTATTCCCAAGCTGAATTGCTTGTGCGTAATGCTGATCCGCCCTGAAGATTCTGATGCCATAATACGCCGAAACGAGCGATATTAGCGCGATTACAACAGCGGCAACTTTAAGGGAAACATCCCCTGTTTGCCGTGAAAATATCTGGGCTGTGCGAACAAGAGAAGAAGAAGCGACTATCGCCCCCAGCATAAGCCAGAAAACAGACGTACTGCCGGAGATGCTTATGCCAAAAAGCAAATGGACGCAATAGCCGAGAACAGCAGTCGTTAATCCTGCGCTAACAAACCTCTCGCTTTCCGGCAGCTTAAGCGTAGCCCTTACGCCAACAAATAAAACAGCGATGAAGAAACCAAAAAGAATGATAGCTGCTGGAACTCCAATAGTTCCAGCAATCTGGATCACGTAGTTGTGCGCATTGTCAGCAACCGTCCGCCCACCCCCCATCTGGGCGTATCTAAAAGTCTCGAATTTTTCAGAGGCCAGCCTGAACATATCAGGACCCCAACCAAAAAGCGGCCTTGTTTTAATCATCTGAGCGCCAGCTTTCCATATCTCAAGGCGGGAGCCTGCGCTTCCTTCGGTTACTTTAGTAACTGATTGTATGCGCTCTAAAAGATGAGCCCCGCCAGCACTTACCGCAGCTGTGTAAGTAGCGGCCACAATGAAGATAACTATAAAAATGCCGAAGACCAGCGATGCTTTTACTGGATGCTTTCTTATCGCTCCAAAAGCTATAACGATAAACGCAAGCATCGCCGCAAGACCACCAAGCCACGCACCGCGGGTAAGCGCAAAGAAAAAACATAGAACCGCAATAATATATGCAAAAAAGACAAAAGCATCGTAGAACAAAGCCCGGGTCCTGTCTTTTATCTCTTTAGATCTAAAGAACTCCGCTACAGTTACAGGCACCAACATAACTAAAAAACCTGCCAAAAGATCTGGGTTTCCAAATGTCGAGAAGCTTCGTCTCTCCTCAAACGGCAAAGAGGACCACTTAAGTGGGTCGAGTCCTAAGTACTGCAAAACGCCGTATATTGAAATAAACACTCCAGCTATGGTAATTACAGTACCCAGCCTTGATAGCCTCTTTGCATTAGTAAATGCTTGAATGGCTAAAAAATACAAAATGCCGTAGTTAAGAAATGTAAGGAGCCCTTCGAAGCGCTTGTACTTTCCGTGAACTGCAGTAGGAAGATGCAGCGAAGTAAAGGTCGAGATTATGACCAGGGCAAGAAATCCAAGGACTACAAAATCAAGCTTTGTCCAACGGACTTCATTTTTTCTGGAAGTCAGTATTTTGCCGATCCAAAGAATCACGGCAAACAAGGTCAGAAGACGCAAGAAAAGGATTTTTGTAATGTCGAATTGATCAAACGTTACCCAAATTGGACGCGACATTACCAGTGGAAGCAGAAATGCAATTGCAAGTAAGCTGTAAAACACCCAGTTATCAAGCTGTTGCGGAACTGTTAACTGATTGGCAGAAGGCTGCTTAGACTGATTGTTTTTAGCCATTTAGCTGAGACTCCTATCTAATATTTAGTAACTGGTGTTTAGTTACAAGTTCAGTGCTACAGTTAACCCTATAAAAATTCAACTAACATGGTAAAGATACCATTTTTTATCTCAGCAAGCTAGGGACAAAAATTAGTGCTGCGGTTTGTCAGTGCTGCAGGACGGCAGCACTGACAAACCGCAGCACTCGCCTGAAGGGCGACTTCTATCTTGCCCCATGTCCGGTCAACATCACTTTAGCCGTCTTTAGGATTATCTGAATATCAAGTAAAAGCGACTGGTGATAGATATAGATCAAATCGTATTTGAGCTTATTTCGGGCAGTTGTGGCATAACCGCCGCTAATTTGAGCTAGACCGGTAAGACCTGGTTTGACTTTAAACCTCTCTGCATAGCCTGGTATATTTCGCTTAAATTCGTCAACGAAAAACGGTCTCTCCGGTCTTGGACCGACAAAGCTCATGTCTCCCTTTAAGATGTTTAGAAGCTGCGGTATTTCATCTATACGGTACTTGCGGAGAATTCGGCCAACCGGTGTTATTCGTTCGTCATGTTCCGTTGCAAGAACTGGCCCTGTCTTAAGTTCAGCGTCCGCTACCATCGTGCGAAATTTATAGATATAAAAAGCTTTCTCCCACTGGCCGACTCTCAGCTGCTTATAGATAATTGGTCCGGGAGATGTTACCTTTATAGCTATTGCTGCCAGGGTAGTTACTGGGAGTGAAATAAGAAGTCCTAGAGCTGCACCCGATATATCGATGATTCTCTTTAGCAGCAACTCCCACTTGCTCGCAGGGTCTCTGGTTAACTGAATAAGGGGAATATCGCTTACCAGGGTATGATCGACCCTACCGATATATATTTCATAGAGTTCGGGTATTACTTCAAGCCGCACGTTGGTTGACGCTGAGCGTGCCAAATCCTCAAGCATCTCACGGTGAGCGATTGGCGATGTTACAATGACCCTGTTTACATTATGCTCGCGAATAATCGGAATAAGATTGTCGAGCGTACCAAGTACTTTGGTGCCATTAACCGAGATTCCAACGCTTTGCTCATCTTTGTCAATCATGCCCACGACTTCGTATCCCCACTGGCTGCGGTTTTGCAACTCCTTCATAATCTCTAAGGCAGGCTCACTGTTTCCAACTATTAATACACGTTGGGTAGGCCACTTAATGTTAAAAAACCTCGTGGCCATAATCCGCCAGCCGCTTAGCAACAATATCTGCATTAGCCAAGCTAAGATGAATACGGGCCTCGGAAACGAAAAGAACCGGCTAAAGAAGGTCAAGAATACATTTAAGACCAGACCAATAGTTACCGCTTTAATAACCGCGGAGACAATATCCCAACTATCCCCAGTCTTCTCAACATCGTAGAGGTCATAGACATATAATGCGATGGCTTGTAGCACTGTGATAAAAAGAGCAAGACTTGTATATGCCTGGAAGTTAAAATCAGGCAAACGGCCAGAAAAGCGCAGCAAGAACGCTGCAACAATCGCCACATTGATGAAGATTATATCGTTTATTAAAGAAAACAAAGCCCACTGTTTTCGGTTCATAAACCTAGTTCCCCAGTGCTACTACAATAAGACTTCTTCATAAAGCTTTATTGTTCGCTCAATCATAATTTTACTTGTAAACTCGCGCTCAAACCGCTCTTTTGCCTGAGCCCCTAGCCTAATTCGAAGTTCATCATCAGCAAATAACCTATTTATTGCATCGGCTAAAGCGTCTTTATCCTTTGGAGAAACTACTATTCCTGAGACTCCATCCTTGTTCACAAACGGCACACCGGTGGGCAGGTTTGTACTTACAACCGGCTTGCCGCAGGCATGCGCCTCCAGCTGCACTATCCCGTATGCCTCACTGGGCTCAATCGACGGCAAAACAAATAAATCGCAGGCATGGTAATAAGCCGTGAGTTCCTCACTTGGTAGGGTGCCAACAAACTCGATTTTATGCCGAACACCGATTTCATTGGCCAGCTTTTTAAGCTCAGGGCCAAGCTCACCCTCTCCGGCTATAATCAATCTGCCATCAACCTCAGCCATAGCCCTGATCAAGTAATCAACACCTTTATAATATATAAGCCGGCCCAGGAAAAATGCTATTTTTGGCCTGTATTTTTGTCTGATCTCACCGGCTTTACGTTTGACCTCTGGGGTCAGTGCTAGCCAACTTGCATCTATTCCGAAGGGAATTACTGTGCATTTTTCTTTTACCCTTTGTAGGAAGGGCGAGTTATCTATAAGGTTTGGCGAAAACGCGATTATTCGGTCAGCCTGGTCAAGAAATTTCTCTAAAAACGGTCTATAATATTTAAGCAGCGTTTTTTGCCTGACAATGTCGCTATGGTAAGTTACAACAAGTTTTCCCTTTGGCTTAGCCAAGAGAAAAGAGAGCTCACCGGTCGGGTTTGGAAAATGGAAATGATAGATATCGCTTTTTATTTTCTTAAGCTGTGAGATAAATCCTGGCGCCATCGGAGCCGAACGAAAGCGGCCAAGACTTGCAACCCTGGTAACCTTTACGCCATCAACAAACTCGACGGCTGATTTAGGCTGTTCATTGGCTACAAGCACTTCTACGTCTACTTTATCTTTTAATCCTTTTACCAGCGTGCGGACGACATTTTCGACTCCGCCTATGTGGGGGTAATAAAGCTTGTTTACCTGTAAAACCTTCATCAAACACGAGCTTGAAGTAGCCCGCTTAGCTCTCCCCTCTTAATTTTTACCTGCAAGCAATTATAATTCTATATGAAAATGATTTGTTTTGGGAGTTACCAACTTTTTAGAAAGTTGGTAGCCTAATGTATAGGCTTAATCGACGTTGATATACTTTTTTCTTACTACCTGCTTATCATCCGGGCTTAAAATAAATAGCACACCCTGTTTAGCCCCGTTTAGCTTTATTAATTCCTTAGCATGCTCTTCATTAACCCAAGAAGCAATATTTCTGTGAGCATATAGCACTATCTGTGGAAGAATAAATTCTTCATTGAGGAATATAACCTCATCTTTCTCTGAGGTATTTGCAATGGTCCGCCCGATATTCATGTATTGAGAACTCCATTGCCTATTGACCACTAAATATTGCATTACGGAACCTATTGCCATCAGAATAACTAATCCACTAACCGCTAGAGCGCTTAAAGACTTATGTCCCTTAAGGCCATTCATCTGAAAATAAGTCACAAGGCTTTGATATAGAAGAGCAATTAAAATAACAATTGCAACAGACGATTTTAGTGCCGAGAAATCATGGTTTGCCGTAAAGTTAAAGAAAATTAGATGATGTAGCACCACTGGCACTATGGAAAGATAAAGGGCGACTTTAATTCTCTTCTCAGAGAAAACCTTCGGTGTTAGGCTTCTAGTAACTTTATAAAAATACAAAACAGCAAAACTAAAAAGAAGGACCAGAAGAGGCAGGTAGCCATATATATAATTTGAAGCAATTGCTTCCCACGAAGCTAGGCTCCAGTAATTTAAATTAGTGCTCTTTGAAACCCCGCTTCTTTCTACATATTTCCTGGCGGAAGCTTGGATGAACGCATTCAAACCATCTATTTGGGCGTACTGCCAAACAAGCAGCGTCAAAGACGCTATCGTGGTAGCGGCCACAACATACAAAACTACTTTCATTTCTTTATGCTTGATATTAAATAACGCGTAAAGAGAAATCGTGAAGGCAAGAAGCAAGCCTAACCACTCGGTGTAAATTGCCAGAAAATTAACGAGGCCTAGGAAAACTAAATAAATGGGTTTCCTATTCTCATCTGCGATTAGTTTTAAAAACACGTAAATTTCTATTATAAAAAGCGATTGCACAAACATATCAGCCATGTATACGTTTGATTGATACCACATGGTTGCAGGAGCAAATACATATAGAGCATAGCCAATAATAGCAGGGGTGTTTAAGCGGCCCTGGTAGCGTTCTTTGGTTAACAGAACTACTATCAAGAAAACAAAAATTGCGCTAACAAAATGAAAAAATAGGTTAAATATTTGCAGGGGTAAAGCACTAGGATAAATATTAAGCAATCTAAATATCAGATATGGCAATACGTAGGCGAACGGTGGATAGGAAGTATAATAATAGTTGCCTGACTGATCTTTATGATTCGAAGCTGCATTTGGGATGTTTTTATCTGCTTTATTTTCAAAAGTTAGCGGTGGACAAAACTTATACTTCAAACCGCCTTGCTCGTACCAAATCCGCTCATGTATTAAAACGGTAGATGTTAACCACTCGTGATGGTCGCTTAACGGCCGGTTTAGATAAGTCATCCTTACCAGAATGCTTATTATAAAAAGAAAAATAATTATAGCTGCCGTTACATACCGGTGTTTTTTGTTACTAAATCCGCTTAAGCCCAGACCACTTTCCTTCACATACCCTCCCGACCCCAAATCAAGTCCATCTAAAAAGTAACTGCTTAGATTTTAAGGAAATTTCAACCCACTAGAGATTTACTGTTTAGTTTATCAGCGCTTAGCCTGCAGTTTTTCTAAACTTATGTCCACTAAATGAGGGCTTGTATCAGCACCACCTTCAATATTGCTTTTTTCACTGACAATCTTTGCTTTCTCCTCGTGGTATTCCTTTTCAGCATTAACTGCCCATATGTTATCCTTCGTGGTAACACCATTTATAATGTTCTCAACTGCAACCATAGCGGTTAGCATGGAATGATCCATGTTGTTATACCTGTGCATGCCGTTTCTTCCAATTAAGAACAGGTTGTCGAATTTATCCACAAAGGACCTGATTGTGTCAAACTGTCCATACGTGCCAAAGTAGGCCGGATATGCCTTAGGCATCCTAAGAACCATACTATCGAGGACATCGCTCTTTTCGATAATATCGATTTTTGCCAACTCACCTATGGCAAATTCGGTGAAATCCTTATCAGTCATCGACCAGAGCTCATCACCTTCGTTGCAGAAATACTCAAGCCCGACCCAAACTGTATTTTCATTTTTCACCAGATACGGGCTCCAGTTATTAAACACCTGAAGCCTGCCGATTTTAACGTCTCTTTCCTGGATATAAATCCAATTATCCGGGATAATATCATTAAAAGTCTTGTGCTTTGTCTTGTTTTTAATTTTGAGTTTCTTAAGAAGTAGGCCAACGGTTATGAAATCACGATATATAAGCCCCTTTGCTATTTTAGAAACCCTGGGGGGAACACCTTCAGTAAATGCTTGTACTAACTCTCTTACGGGCATGGTTGAGAAGAAGTAGTCACCTTTTATCGTCTTTGTCTTGCCTGTGGCCATGTCTTTGACCTTAACCTCAGCAATTTTGTTATCTTTCGGCTTGATCTCAACAACCTGGTGATTTAGGTATATCTCTGCACCCTTCCCCTGTATCTTCCTTACGACTTCTTCCCACATCTGCCCCGGCCCGAGCTTTGGATACATAAACTGCCCAATTAGGCTGGTTTCGGTATCTTTCTGGGAGATAGATGAGTCTTTTGAGAAAATGCTTTTTAGTGCATGAAAGACTGCTTTTGTTATAGACAAGCCCTTTATTCTTTGGGCACCCCATTCTGGGTTAATTTCACTGCAGGGTATTCCCCAGACCTTCTCCGTGTAGTCTTTAAAAAATGTTAGATATAGTTCCTTGCCAAATCTATTGATAAAGAAATCCTCTAGCGATCTCTCTTCCCTGATCGGCATTAACCGAACCTTAATGTAGCTTAAGCCAATTCTTGCAACACGGACTAATCCCAGATTTGCAAATGTGTTGAGATTCAAAGTGACTGGATAGTCAAAGAACTTGCGCAGGAAAAATATCCTCGAGAGACGGCTCCGGATTAGCATTACTTTATCGGTTTTTTCTGGATCCGGGGCATCGGCATCTTTTGAGAGTGGAACCGCTCTTTCTAACAAGATATCATCTCTTGATGGTTTGCCTTGAAGTGGAAGTATATCCTGCCACCATTGCATTACTCGATCGGATTTTGAGAAGAACCTGTGTCCCCCAATATCTATACGATTGCCCTTATAATTAACAGTTTTTGAGATACCGCCAATATCCCCGGTCATCTCAAAAATAATTGGCTTGATGTCTGTCTTGTTTAGTAATTCATATGCCGCAGTTAAGCCTGCCGGTCCTGCACCTATTATTATTGCGCTCTTTTGCTTCATAAAACCTCTTGAAATAAAACTGTTCCTTACAACAAGCCCTATAGTGAATATTGAGAAATAATCGACGCATTCATAAGATTACTGCCATAAGAAAAATGATAGCCTAAATAACCATCCACACTCAAGCTAAATATAGCAAACGCTAGCGAAGCAATCCCAGACGTAGGATTACGAGATTGCTTCGCTTATTCTGTTTGCTTGCAACTACCGATAGAAATCACTCATGGTGATAATTCATGGCTCAACTTGCCAAGCAAATCACTCTCTACCGGTCACCTGGTTTTCGATCGTCCGCAACGACAGATAGTTTTATTTGGCCAGCTAATGTACCAGGTAATGGGTCGACTCCACTAAAATAGACTGATATTGTATAGCAGCCTCCAGGCTTGATTAAAGGGCAATCTTTAAAATGCAAATTAAGCAGGTAATTCTCATCAGATGGATTGATTTTTACAAAGCCTTTACCTTCTCCGTAGTCAAAAGTCTGCGAATTTACACCATCCGAGATGATTACCTTTACTGAAGTATCGCTTATAAAATTGCCAGAGTAATCATAAACAGAAAACTTAATTGGCAAAGTAGAGTTATATTTAACCTGATACGGAGGCTCCTTTAGGCCATGTCTTCTTTGGATTGGGGGCAGCCATTTAAAGTCATACCCCACCGTAAAATTCAATGTCTTAGTAATTTTGTTACCAGCAAAATCAGCAGCTGTAACCGTCAGGGTATACCTACCGGGCTTGCTGAAACTTAGGCTTGCCCCATTTAGAACAGGGACGCCATTTACTATAGCAGTAATTGATTCAACGCCCGATATTGAATCCGTTGCATTATAAGAGAAAACGATATCCTCGCCTAGTCGATAATGATCATCTACACGCTGCGGCAGCAGACTTGCTTCTATGTCTGGCAAACTACAGTCAACTCTAAGCTCTAAGGACTTTTCGCCTTCCCTGTTGCCAGCTTGGTCTATTGAATAGTAGTAGATTTTATGGTTGCCTTCAGTAACTGTTATTGTCGAGTCATATTGCCTGTAGTCGCATGAATCGAGCTTAAAATAGATTGCTGAGGCCTCGTTTGCTGATAGATTAATTGATGGCAGGCTTACATACCAGCCGTTCGCACCATCGGGAGATGCCGGGCTAACATAAGCGCTAGTTTCTGGCGGTGTTGTATCGATTAAGAAGCTAGACGTTACTGAATCACTATAGTTACCTGCTTTGTCATAGACCCGTATAAACCAGGTATGCGAACCATCGTTTAGCTTAGGTGAGGTTATGGTGGTTGCCGATGAGTCGATGTTAGAGATAGCTATACTGCCATCGATATATAGATCATAGTGCGATAGACCTGAGCCACTGTCTATGGCAGGGCTCCAGCTAAAGGTCAGCGTAGGATTATTTGTAAGTTGGTTGTCGGTTGGGCTAACTGACGATGACGCCAAAGGTGGCCTCGTATCAACCTTGATCTCAATCGTCTTGGCTTGCTCCGCGTTGCCAAATGAATCGACCGAGTAGTAGGATAGCTCATGGAATCCATCAGAAATATCAATTGGCCCTGAATAAGAAAGCCAAGCACCATTATCTATGCGATAATAAGCTTCTGCATTTTCACTAACTGAAAGGGTGATCTTGGGCTGTGTCACATACCAATCATTTAAACCATCTGGCTTCTCAGGCGTTGCTGAGATGGTTGTGACAGGTGGCTCGGTATCCACTTGGAGCTCAACTTTAAGTGGGTTTAGGACCTGCTTAGAGAATTTCTCTATGCCGTCATAGTTGTTTGAGGTATCAGCATACCAGTAAATTTTAGCGTTTGGCAGGTTAGAG
This sequence comes from Bacillota bacterium, assembly GCA_023511485.1. Lineage (NCBI taxonomy): Bacteria > Bacillati > Bacillota > Bacillota bacterium. The sequence continues at coordinate 20,924 of JAIMBH010000029.1, forward strand.
CTGTCATCAAATGAAATGATACGATCCCAGGCTCCGGCAGGTTTAGCGCATATCTGCCATCTCGCTACGTTTTTTGCAACAGCGCCAAAAACTAACCCATTAATTGGATTTCTAAATGCTAGATATTCCGGATTTACACCCGAACTATCATAGCCCACGATTCGGTCTACGTTAACATTAGAGCCAAAATTAGGCACGGATATCTCACTGTTTAATCCATTCTTCATGAATTGGTAGTTCCTGTCGAAGCAAAACATGCCATCAACATGCTGGTTAGCCATTATCCATGGTAGATCTTTGTAGTGCCTTATCCTGGCATTGCCTAAACTCAGTTCACAAAATACCGGTCCAGCCTCAATTACTTGCGCCTGTGAAGAACCAAAATCATGGGGCTGGTCAGCCCTAATATCAGGGCCTAGATATCCATAAAATGGGGCCCACGCATACTCATCTGTTAGCATATCAGGATCATTCAATGGATTCTTGTCAAGGTTGTTGTCAAACTTTAAAGTAGTTATTGCATTAACACCAGCAACATTAAAACCCGCCATTCCTCCCCATCCAATGAACACACCATCGGTATGCCATGACTTGCTCTGATTATCTAGGATATATCTTGTTGGCTCATACCTAGGCATACCTGCACTTTGATTACCAAAGTATAAGTAATATATGTTGCTAGAGTTAGAATTGCATTTTGCGAAGAAATAGATTTTATAGGTACCATTGCTGGTTGTATCAACTTGGCATGGCAATTCATTGCCATTTGTATCTGTTATGCGAATGTCTTCACCTTGGGGTTTAACTTTATCAGATTTAAAAATCAGTTCAACCGGCTCATTGTCCCTTGCAAGACCAATGGACTCGGTTAGAATAATATTTGCTCGATAAGACCAATGACCTCCACCAGATTCAGATAACGTGGTTGCGTTTTGGCAGTAAGCAATATTTGGTACAGATACAAATACAAACATGATTAGAGCTAGAAGTATTGCTTGAGATAACTTTTGACTAACAATCAATTCTCAATCCCCTCCAATTATTTAAAGTTGCCGGTCAATTTAAAACTGCTTGCTTAGAAAATTCACCCCCTTCCGAAAAATAAAAAAAGCAAGCGCTAAATATACGCTTGCATATTTCTACATTTGTGCTTTTATACCTTTTAATTTTAGAAAATTCTTTCTAAAAATAAAAAGAGCAGCTACAAAGAGCCGCCCATACGTTACATCGCAAGCAAAAATCTATAAGCCGCAATGCTCTTTCAGTTTTTCTTCAACAAAATCACGCAGGTAATCTCGCCGTTCTTCAGAGCTTGCCTCAAACCTCAACACCAAGACCGGCTGCGTGTTGGACGAGCGAACCAGGCCCCAACCATCCTCAAAGATAATCCGCAAGCCATCAACAGTTATAATGTCGCGGATTCTTGGCTCTTCACCGCTATCACGGTGTGCACTAAAAACCTCACCCAAAACAGCCACCGCTGCTTTTTTTTGAGTGTCTGGGCAATCCACCCGCAGCTCGGGTGTTACATATGTCTGCGGCAAGCCTTCAAAAAGGTTACTCAGGCCAGATTCAGGATTAGTAGCTTTTTGCTTCTTGGCAATTTCAATTAGTCTACTGGCGGCATAAAGAGCATCATCATAGCCAAAATAGCGGTCTGCAAAGAAGAAGTGCCCGCTCATCTCGCCTGCAAGCGCCGCTTTTTCTGCCTTGATTTTGTCTTTTATAAGGGAATGACCTGTCTTCCACATGATCGGCTGCCCACCAAGACGTGCTATCTCGTCATACATAACCTGGGAGCACTTGACTTCACCGATAAACTTCTCGCCATTCTTATCCTGCAATATATCGGCAGCGTAAAGTATCATTAGTTTATCACCCCAGAGGATGTTCCCCTTCTCATCAACCGCACCGAGTCGGTCAGCATCCCCATCAAAGGCAATACCAAAATCGCAGCCCTCATCAAGCACTACTTTGATTAAGTCTTGTAGGTTCTTCTCAACCGTTGGGTCGGGGTGATGATTTGGAAAGTGCCCGTTGGCTTCACAATAGAGCTCAATTACTTCACAGCCAAGAGAACTAAAAAGCTCCGGAGCAAGTAGACTTGCCGCGCCGTTTCCTGCATCAACCGCTACCTTTACCTTTGGTAGATCGATCATGTCTTTAAAGGATTCTTTTAGATGCTTAATATATGGTGGGATAATCTTGTACTTGGTAACACTGCCAACGGTCCTCTCAGTAACTTCAACGTTATAGTAAAGCTCTTTTAAGCGCTGTATTTCTTGCCCATGGATTGTGTCTTTGCCTACACAAATCTTAAAGCCATTATATTCCGGCGGATTGTGACTGCCCGTAATCATAATCCCGCCATCAACAGCTAGGTGAAAGAGCGAAAAATAAAGAAGCGGCGTTGGGCATGGCCCAAGATCAAATACACTCGCACCCTGGCTTACCATGCCTTCGATAAGTGCAGCTGCCAGGTCATCTGAGCTTAAGCGCACATCTCGTCCAACACTTATCAAGAGCTCATCTCTTCCAAGCTTTTCACGTAGGTATATGCAATAGATGGCTCCCAAGCGCCTTGCAAAATCAACTGTCAACTCCCGGCCGAATATACCCCGAAGGTCATACTCGCGAAACATGGTCTCCTCAAGTGCACGTATATCCTTAACTTCTTGCATAATCATCCTCTACTCGCACGATATCGTCTTCTTCCAAATACTTGCCATTTTGCACTTCGATTATTTTTAAGGGAATCATCAATAATAACGAATTTTTAGCCATTTCTTCAAGGCTTGACCAGACCGTTGCAACTATAGAAGATTTGATAATCGCTTCATCCTTTGTTATTAATCGGACTTCTTCTCCAAGGGTATTTTGAAGAGCAAGACACGTAGCGCATATTATTGCGTCGTGAATTTCCAATTGCTCTGGAAGATAATCGATCACTAAATCATCTAGTGGATAGATTGTAACTCTCTCATCATCATATAATCGTTTTCTGATATCATTAAAAGCCGTTGCGATTCTTTTTCTGTCAAAAAGGTACTTCATCTCAGCTAGAACGATTGTTGGCACAATAATAGGGGATTCTGAAGTAAGCATTATTTCCGTAGTCTTGTGGCTTAAATTTTGGCTTCCCTCAGGAAACCAAACCAGAGCATGAGTATCAATAACGTAGATCATGTAACCTCTTTCGAAATTTTTAATTCCACGGCTTTAATTTCTTCGAAAGAGGTTTCACTTTTGCCTTTTAACGACCCATAAAGTTTTGACAAACCTTTTTCTTTTTTCTTTTTCTTCGCCTGACCCTTAAGAAGCTTTATTTGCATTTCAAGGCTAGTAATCTTGCCGGCAAGATTACCTTGTGCCATCTAACCCACCTCTTTTTGGTTTCAACTTTATTTTAAATCTTTCCTCTCAGACAGACAAATCCCTTTACTTTTCTTAACTTCTTGCATAATCATCCTCTGCTCGCACGATATCATCTTCTTCCAGGTATTCGCCGTTTTGTACTTCGATGATCTTTAGTGGTATCATTCCTGGGTTTTCCAAGCGGTGGATGGTGGATGGCGGAATAAAGGTACTCTCGTTAACATGAACGTTGAACACCTCATCACCACGAGTGACCCTGGCTGTACCCGATATCACAACCCAATGCTCGCTTCTATGGTGATGCATCTGCAGGCTAAGACGTGCCCCAGGTTTTACCTCAATTATTTTTATTTTAAACCCCGGTCCGCGCTCTAAAAGGGTATAACTTCCCCACGGCCGGTGCATTGTCCGATGCACCAGGTACTCGTTGGCATTTTTTGCTTTGAGCACATCAACTACTTTGCGCACATCCTGTGCTCTATCCTTGGGGCAAATTAATGTGGCATCATGTGTATCAACTACAATCATGTCCTCGAGACCAAGGGTTGCAACTAAACGATCTTCTCCATAGATAATCGAGTTTTTCGAGTCTATGTCGATTACGTTGCCCGAGGTTGTATTACCTCTCTCATCTGTTGCTAGGAAATCCCCTATCGCAACGAGGCTTCCGACATCGCTCCAATCCAGGTCCACAGGAATGACCGCAACTTTGTCTGACTTCTCCATTATTCCATAATCAATAGAGGTAGACTCGGCTAAGGAGAAAATTGAGCATGCCTGCTCCGAGCCCCATTCATCAAGCGATAGTTCTTTAAACCTCATAAGTAGATTGAAAAGCTCTGGCATGAGTTTTTCAATCTCGTCTAATATAGTGCTTGCCTTAAAGACAAACATACCGCTATTCCAGAAGTAATCGCCAGATTTTAGATAAGATTCAGCTGTTTCTTTGTTAGGCTTTTCAATAAAGCGCTCTACCATGTAGGACATATAAGAGTCATCAAACTTCTCAAGGGCTGTACCCAGCTTGATATAGCCAAAACCAGTTTCAGGTCTGTTAGGCTTTAATCCTAACGTTACAAGATAACCTGAATTAGCAAGGCTTTCTGCGTGCTCTAAACAAGCCAGGAAATCATCAGGGTTTCCTATTAGATGATCCGATGGCAGAACTGCCATAACGGCATCCGGATTGATAGTTGATAGATACGTGGCAGCTAATCCTATCGCCGGTGCTGTGTTTCTGGCCTCTGGCTCAATCAAATAACCTACCTTGTCAAAAGGCTCTTTCTCAGTAATTAAGCTTGTTCTTATCTCTTCGGCAAGCTTTGAATTTGAAACTATATAGACCTGATCTTGGGCGATAAGCGGCAAAAGCCTCTTTATTGTCTGCCATATCAAACTCTCAGTGCCAAAAACCCTAAGCAGCTGCTTAGGCGTCATTTCTCGGCTTAAGGGCCAGAATCTGGTGCCAGAGCCTCCTGCTAGAATTACGCCGTATAAGTTTTTTGAAGCGATCATATAGACTCCTCGAATTTATCTTGCACGTCTATTAATAGAAGCGTTAATTTCATTCTACCTGCTCTTAGAAGTAACAATCAAGCCAACTTACCACGGCATACCTCTTCGGATTACAAATAATCCAGATTATCTAATTCTTTACAAAGGACTTAGCAATAAGTTTTGGTATTAATAGAACCATATCTTGGAATAAACCTAAAAGCACTCTCAGTTCGAAGTTGCCAAATTTAAATTTGGCAATCCTGCCTAAGAGGAAATTCGCTTTAATCTTGACATTTGCCAAGCCAAAACGAACGTGGTTATTTATCGATGTAACTTGCGCAGAGTGCACACGATACTTTAAAAGAACTTCGTCTATTTTAGCAATTTGGTACCCATCTGAAGCTATCCTCAGCCAAAGATCGTAATCCTCAGCATAACGTTGCGAAGGATCATAACGGTACTTTGCAATAATGGGCTTTCTTATCATCACCCCAGGATGAGCAATACAGCTTATTATTGGAAGACGTCTGCGAATTTCATCTTCGGTTGTGGCATTACGATCCCCTTTCCAATCACCTAGCTCCCGCCCATCTGCATTTATAAGCACAATCTTTACTGCAACAACAGCACAATCAGAGTTCTCATCTAAAAACTTAGCCTGTCTAGACAGTCGCTGTGGCAGGCTAATATCGTCACTGTCCATCCTGGCAATATATTCACCTTGCGCTAGCTCAACCCCCTTATTAAGCGTCGCTATTAGACCTAAGTTTGCTTCGTTGTGCACAAGCCTAATTCTAGGGTCAGTATAAGACTCTACGATCTCGACACTACGATCTGTTGAGCCATCGTTAATGATCAGAAATTCAAAATCAGTAAATGTCTGATTAAGAATGCTCTCAATGGCTTCGCGAAGGTATGGCTCTCCATTGTATACAGGCATCAAAACTGTAACTTTCGGGTTCTTAGAGTTCATGCCAATCCAGTTTCCTTAAATACCATCTCAAATCGCTTATGCCATGTGTGATCACGCAGGCACCTCTCGTAGCCCGCCTTGCGGATTTTCTCCCTCTCACCATCATGCTCCAGATAATACTTAATTTTCTCAGCCAGATCTTCCGGCCCCGTATAGCAGACTATTTCCTTGCCTATATCAAAGAACTCCTCAAGCTCTTCCATGTACTCGACCATGTAGAAACCACCACTCATGGGAACTTCAAAATCCCGCAAGCGTATCTGTAGAATTCGCTCACCAGTTTCATGTGTTCGGCCACAAGTTGAAAAGCCCAGGTTGATTTTTGAGCGGCTATACATCTGAATCATTTCGATATCTGTAAGAGTCCCACCAAGGATTTCGGCAGGTAATTTAATATTACTTTCTGAAGATGTAGAGTGTATACTACCGTTTGAAGTATGCTCTTTAAAAGCCTGTTTTACGCGCTTTCCAACCGCCAGCATCCCAGAAGGTGTAAGCAGCTTCCTTCCTATACTGAGAGTACGCTTAAGCCGACCTGTAACAACAGCATTCCGATTTTCTGAGCTATAGCTTTTCCAACCAAGACCCCACACCCGAACATCTATTCCCTGGTCAAGTAGATACTTGATATATGCTGGACGATCCCCATACGCTTGCCCAACAAAGGTAACATCAAACTCAACAGGCAGATTATAAGGTTTATAGATATTGGGGTTAGCAGCTTCTTGGCAATATATTGGACGGGCGCCCATCGCTTTATAATCTTTAAGACGAAATTTCTCCGGTACCAAGCACCAATCATAGTGGGGAGATATTTCAGAGACCAGATGCAACTGGTATGAACCATTGCAATACCAGTTAACCGTTTTAATACCCATAGCTTTGATCTCATCTATGGCTTCAGGTAGCACACAAGCATCATAGAAATAGCTAAAAAATAAATCAATTGGTTTTTCAGCGTGAGCAGTTTTTATTTGTTTTAGAAGTGCTTCAGTTACTTTTGGCCTGTTTTTCTTGATAAAGGATGCTTGGATAGGGCTCTCTGGATTTAAGTTCTGGAAGGTCTCTCTTAAATCATAATCAAACTCAACTACATCGTGCCCAAGATCAACCAAAGGCAGATAAAGGTTGCTCCGCCAGAGGTTTGATTGAAAGAAAGCATTAGGTGTAGTGTCAGATGCGTAGAATATGCGCATATTTTTCCAGTCCCCTTGCCGACGTTATATAACCTTAGGAAATTAGGACCTTTTCGTATTCCATAGCAATCTTATCCCATGTGAATTTCTCAGACCAGTTTTTCTTTCCAGTTCTGCCCAAACTGCTAAGATAAGACTTATCTTTAGCCAATTTGGACATATGTTCTGCAAGAACTACCGGATCTACATGAGTATAACCTCTTTCATCTCTCGATGCTGGACAAATCACACCCCCGCCAGTCCAACGTGCGATCTCTTCAGCATTACCGACTGGAACTGAAAGAAACGGGGTGCCTGCAGCAGCCGATTCGAATAAAACTAAAGGCGAGTACTCGATGTTAGATGCGAATACAAACAGGTCTGCCGCTATGAAAGCTTGAACCAGCTCGGGTCTTGGTAGGTCGGTTATTAGAATTTTCTTATTTCCAGCTTGCGCATTAACCTTTTTTGCGATATCAAGCCACGGACCTTCTTTGATAATGTTAAGACCTTGAAGACCGCTTTTTATATAGCCCTTGGCCCTTGTTTTAAGCGTCGCTTTAACCGAATTGCTGATTTTATTACCATTTAAGATAAGAGTAGCTGGGCCTTCAAACTTAGCCTTCTCAAAAGCGCTTGCAACTTCAAAATGCCCTTTCATACCTGTAAAACTTCCAACGGTTAAACATAAGAAATCTTCCTTGCCTATTCCGTATCTCTCTCGAAACAAAGGATCAGGTTCAACCGAGAACTCGATCTCGCTCGCACCGTTTGGAATCACTGAGATACTGGTCAAACCATGCTCTCTTGCAAAATTAATATCGCGGTAATCCGAGGCATAAAATATAAGGTGATCAAACTGACGAAGAATGTTGGGCATTATTTGAAAATAATTTGCAAATGATGGTTCATAAAAACGTGAGAAACCGCAAGGTATAAATACTTTGTGAGCCTTAATCTGCGGCAACACTGACCAGAGCGCGTCAAAAGTCCACTGCTGTGCAGCTTTGATTATGATAGCATCAAAGTTGCCAGAGATAACAAATCTGCGGTAGGCTTCTACATCACCAACCATACCGTGAACCAAGTTGCCTGAGACTTCAAAACCTTTAATCTTTACGCCATTTAGCTCATCAAAATCTCTGTTCAAGAGCTTCGTAGTTGCAACAGTAACATCATGACCGCGCAATACTAGCCGCTCTGCAATTTGCTTTATAACCTCTTGGACTCCACCTACACTTGGTGTATAGAACTCACAGCAAAAAAGGATTCGCATCAACGTCAATCCCCACTAAGAACTTTCTAAAATCTCAATCATAGGACTTAATATCTTTGGCCAGCTTAGTTCTCTTGCCTGCTCAATTGCTTCCTGGCTTTTCTCCTCCCAGACAGCTCTATCGATATAGCTATCAACCACTTCATTAAAGTTCGCCTCGTTATATGGAATGCACCCGCCCAGCTCATGACCGCAACGATGCCACTCCGGAAATAAGCAAGGAAGCCCATGAGATAGATAGGTTAAGATTTTACTTGACCATCCCCATTGTCTTACCAAGTCTTTACTAACCGTAACCAAACCAAACTGATAATCGTAGAGAACATCATGGGTAGGTGCAATTCCTTTATAACGTAGCTTGTAATGCTCATCAGGCTTAGGTGCACCCCAGACATCAATCACATAAGGGCTAACTGCAGTGAGATGGCTTAACAGTTCCTTGTTCATCCAGTAATAGCCTAAATTACCAAGAAACACTATGGACGTAGGATACTGATATTGAACTAATTTATCTTGTGGTTCACAACCAAACCAACCATATTTAGGGTGAGAAATTATCTTGGGACTATCGTAGACATATTTTCTCACGTATTCTTCATAGGTTTTCCAGGCGTAAAAAATCATATCGGCGGCCTCATACATTGCAATCTCTTTATCTTTTAAATCATAGAACCGCTTTATATCAAATGGCTCTTTAGAAGAAGCCCAGGTAAAATAAGCCTCACTACTCATTGGCGCTTGTGGTAAAAAAACTTTTTTAGTATCCTTAGGCAGACCTTCAAGTAAGATATCCCCACCTTCTATAGCAATCAGCATATTAGGCTTTTCTTCTCTAATGGTATGCGCTATATATTGTACATATCTTTCCATTGGCGACTTGCCACCAAAGCGGGCAAAAACCTTATGAACCTTAAAAGACGCAGGGATATCGTTATAGTAAAACACTTGAAGATCATGGCCGCGGGCTTCTAACATCTTTATCAGCGCTTTGCCTAAAGGTGAACTACCCCCAAAGCCCGTAACGCCAATGATTGCAATTTTCATTTACCCTCCACTAGTAATATGGCACTATACAGAATACCTTTATTTACATTAGTCAGTTCCAGCACTCTGTGTCAGTTTGCATGCTAATCTTAAAACGCTCGCTTTTATTCTAGAATAATAAAAGCGAGCGTAAAGCATGAATAATGCTCTAACAAAATATCTTCTTGGGCAATGTCTCCAGTATAGACAAAAATTTGTTTTGAGGTGATATGTAGAGCGTAACGAGAATAATGCTTTAATGAACAGATTGGAGAAATGATTTTGACTTAATTGAACACCGGTCGACTCTACCTTATTCCAAATTATACTTTTTGGCTCGACTAAAAGCCTATAGCCTTTTTGCCGTGCTCGCATGGTAAAATCAGCATCAGCGGCGTACTGCGGGAACTTCTTAGCATCAAAAAAACCGATGTCGTTGAAGTATGATGCCTTTATCAAGATACCCATACCAGTTAACCACTCAGCTTCTTGTAATTTTGAAAACCTCTCAGGGTCATCGCTTTCTCTACCACAGATATGGTAAATCTCACCTTTTTTCCAATCTGTTACTCCACCAAAATACGTGACCTCATTTTGCTGATGGTAATTATATATCTTGGCTCCAACTAATGATTTCGGGTTTTCCTCGGCACATCTAACTAAAGCCGTAAGGAATGCAGAATCAACTTCCACATCGTTGTTTAGGGTAAGGATATAGTCAGTGCCATTCTCAAGAGCATAACGTATGCCAGTATTGGTGCCACCAGCCCACCATAAGTTGCCATTACCCCTTAATAATATAACCTCTGGATACTCAATGGATATAGTTTCGTAGGAGCCATCGTTAGAGGCATCATCAACAATTACTACTTCAAAATTCGGGTAATCAACTTTCCTTAGAGAATTAAGGTATGCCCTCGTATACTCAAGCCTATTATAAACTGGTGTAACAATAGAGACCTTTGGACTATCCAACCTGGATTCCTTTGAAAATAAAGATTGTTCAATATTTGAACACTAGTACTAATTTAGCAGGTAGGTGCTTCAAAGTCAAGAAAATGAAGATTGCACTTATTTTGAAACAAAGAACTCGGTATATAACTTTATATACTCATCAGCCATTCTTTCAAAAGAGTACTTCGTGCTCGATACAAGGGCATTTCTGCTGGCTCTATTAATTAAACTAGGATTGTCAATAAAAGCAATCAAACCCTTTGTCATATCGTCTACATCTCTATATTTAGCTAAATATCCGGTTTCCATATGGTCGATTAGCTCTGGTATGCCCCCAGTTCGAAAAGCAACAACTGGAACACCGCAAGAGAGTGCTTCAAGTAC
>JAIMBH010000030.1 GCA_023511485.1 Bacillota bacterium
AACTACATCCCTAAACAACATAAAATCAAAAAAAAATAAATTAAATTAATTACCATCAAATAAATATTAATGCACAAACCCAAAGAAAATAAAATAAATTCAAACAAAACGTCCAAAAAGCCCTACAACAAAACAAACCCGCAAAACCGGGGCCGTTCCTTAAAAACAAAAAAACACTGGGGGTTTTTATTTTTTTCTTTAACGTCCCCGAATACCCGAAATGACCATTGTGTAAAAAAGTGATAAAATACGAAAGGATTCGCGGAAGCTGTAAATTCGATTCAATTGAATCGAGTTCAATTGAATAGACTTGACGTTAAGCCGAAAGTTGGCAATCAAAGCGAAGCAAAAAGGGTATAAATAACAAAGTTTTGCTTAATTCATATTGGCTTCTGTACTTATAACTAGGGGATGAAGGACTTGTTTAAGTTAGTCGAGCGTGTTCTGCGCATGGGAGAAGGCAAAAAACTAAAGCTGCTTGAAGAAAAGGTTGCGATGGTAAATGCGTGGGAGCCCGAGATTGAAAAACTCACCGATGCCGAACTTAAAAGCAAAACTGCTGAGTTTAAGCAGAGGCTTGCGGATGGTGAGACGCTAGATGATATTCTACCTGAGGCATTTGCTGTCGTGCGCGAGGCATCAAAGCGCGTACTTGGTATGCGCCATTTTGATGTGCAGATAATGGGCGGCGTTGTCCTTCATGAGGGAAAGATCGCCGAGATGAAAACTGGTGAAGGAAAGACGCTTGTCGCAACACTTCCAGTTTACTTAAACGCGCTTGAAGGAAAGGGCGTTCACGTTGTAACCGTAAATGACTACCTGGCAAGGCGCGACAGCGAGTGGATGGGCAAGGTCTATGAGTTCTTGGGCCTCAAAGTTGGGCTTATTCAGGCGGAGATGCATCCGATGCTAAGGCGTGAGGCGTACCAGGCTGATATAACCTATGGCACAAACAACGAGTTTGGCTTTGACTATCTGCGCGACAATATGGCAACCGACATTAGTGAGCAGGTGCAGCGGGGCCACCATTACGCCATCGTTGACGAGGTGGACAGTATCTTAATCGACGAGGCAAGAACGCCGCTAATCATCTCCGGCCAACCCGAGCAATCTGCAGATACTTATTACACCTTTGCGAGGATAATACCCAAACTAAAGAAAGGCCGCGACTATGAAGTTGATGAGAAGCATAGAACCGTTGCGGTAACCGAAGAAGGGGTTGCCCGCGTTGAGGAAGCCCTAGGGATAGACAATCTTTATGACCACGTTAACAGCAACCTGGTAAATCATCTACAGCAGGCCTTAAGGGCACACGCGCTTTTCAAGAAAGATGTAGATTATATCGTAAAAGACGGCGAAGTTATTATTGTTGACGAGTTTACAGGTCGCTTGATGGAAGGAAGAAGATACAGCGAGGGTTTGCATCAGGCGATTGAGGCAAAAGAGGGCGTAAGAATCCGCGAAGAGAACCAGACCCTTGCGACAATTACGCTTCAAAATTACTTCCGCATGTATGAGAAGCTTGCCGGTATGACGGGTACCGCAGCAACAGAGGCCGATGAGTTCATGCACATCTATAAACTCGAGACGGTTGTCATACCGACCAACATGCCGATGATAAGAAAGGATATGCCCGATGTCATCTATAAAACTGAGGATATCAAGTTCAAGGCTGTAATAGAGGATATCGTGAAGCGCCACCATCTCGGCCAGCCGGTCCTGGTTGGTACTGTATCAATTGAGAAAAGCGAAAGACTATCTAAGATGCTAAAGAGACGCGGTATACCGCATGAGGTTCTAAATGCGAAGTATCATGAAAGGGAAGCAGAGATCATTGCCCAGGCGGGCAAGAAGGGCGCGGTAACAATAGCAACCAATATGGCCGGCCGAGGCGTTGACATTATTCTGGGCGGAAACCCGCCCGACCCGCAAGAGGCAGATGAGGTAAGGAATGCAGGCGGCCTCCGTGTCATTGGCACCGAGCGCCATGAGTCAAGAAGAATTGATAACCAGCTAAGAGGACGCTCCGGTCGCCAGGGAGACCCCGGCTCAAGCCAGTTTTACCTCTCGCTTGAAGATGACCTAATGAGGCTTTTTGGCTCTCAGCGGATTGGAAGCATTATGGAGAGGCTTGGTGTGCCGGATGACCAGCCGATTGAGCATGGCTTAATATCAAAATCAATAGAGACTGCCCAGAAGCAGGTCGAAGCGCAAAACTTTAGCATAAGAAAACATGTCCTTGAATACGACGATGTTATGAATAAGCAGCGCGAGGTCGTATATAAAGAGCGTCATCGGGTACTAACCGGTGAAAACCTGCGTGAACGCGTGCTTGATATGATAGATGATGTTATGAGCTCAGCGGTTCAGGTATTTACTAGCCACTCCTCCTATCCGGAGGAGTGGGATTGGGACGGCCTGCTATCTTATATCAATCAGCTGTTTCCGCTGGAATGGGGTAAAGAATCGGTCGATATAGCAACAATTACTCAGGAAGAGCTTACAGGCAGGTTAATTGAATCCGCAAAGACAAAATACGAAGAACGCGAGAGAGAGCTTGGGGAAGACCTCATGCGTAGCCTTGAGCGGTTGGTTATACTTGAGGTAATCGATAACAAATGGCGGGAACACCTATATGAGATGGATTATCTGAAAGAGGGTATCGGCCTGCGGGCGATAGGTCAAAGAGACCCGCTTATTGAATATAAGTCGGAGGCCTTTGACATGTTCCAGACTATGATCGAATCAATTAAAGAGGATGTCCTGCGCTATATGTTCCATGTCCAGGTTGTGCAGGAAGAGCCTGTAGCGGTCAGGTCGAAGAAGGAGAAGGTTCTGGTAACAAGTGGAGGCTCAGGTGGTGAGCCACGCGAGCCAAAAAGAAACGAGAACAAAATAGGCAGAAATGACCCTTGCCCGTGTGGAAGCGGTAAAAAGTATAAAAAATGCTGTGGAAAATAATTAGTAAAATGGTGAAAAGGTGAATATTTTGGTAATCGATTACAATGAAGATATACGCCAGTTAAAAGAAAAAATTGATCAGATAAAGGGCTACCTTTGACATAGATGGCAAGAGGGTAGAGGTAGATAAGCTCGAGAAAGAGGCAAGCAAGCCAGGTTTCTGGGACGATCCGGAAGCTGCACAGAAGGTAATGTCGACAATTAGCGATATAAAAGAAGATATTGAGACTTGGGAGCACGCTAAAGGCCAAGTAGAAGAGCTTGAGGTTATGAATGAGCTCGCTGTAACTGAAAATGACGAGCTACTGGCTTCTGAGGTAGAGAAATTTTTAAACAAAGTAAAAAAATATATCGAAGACCTTGAGCTAAGAAGCTGGTTTAGCGATCCTCTAGATAGCCATAATGCAATTGTAACCGTTCACCCCGGTGCAGGCGGTACCGAGTCGCAGGACTGGGCCGAGATGCTGATGAGAATGGTGATTCAGTGGGCCAGGTCCAAGAATTTTGAGGTGAGCATCAACGAGTATGCGCCGGGCGATGAAGCGGGTGTCAAAACTGCAACGTTTACGATCAAAGGCAAATATGCCTATGGCTTTTTGCAGGCGGTTCGTGGTGTACATCGCCTGGTAAGGATATCGCCGTTTGATTACGGCGGCAGGAGACACACGTCCTTTGCTTCAGTCGATGTCATCCCAGAAGTCGAAAGAGATGTTGAGATAACCATCGATCCAGCAGATTTGCGCATAGAGACCTTCAGGGCAACCGGCGCTGGCGGACAGCACGTAAATGTAACCGATTCCGCAGTAAGAATAACCCATATCCCGACAGGTGTCGTTGCCCAGTGCCAGAACGAGCGCTCGCAGTCAAAAAACAAAGAGACGGCGATGATTATCCTGAAAGCTAGACTCTATGAGCGTATCCAGGAGGAGAAAGCCAGAGAAGAAGCGGAGCGCCATAAGCAGAAGAAAGAAATCGCCTGGGGCAGCCAGATCATGTCTTATGTTATGCATCCCTACCAGCTTGTTAAGGATCACCGGACAGGGCTTGAAAAAGGCGATGTACAATCGGTTCTTGATGGAGATATCGACAATTTCATTATTGAGTATCACCGTAAGAGAGTGCTAGAAGAAGGATAGTGCACCGGCACAGCCCCCGAACTCCTTCCCGGGTTTTAGGTTGCCTACCTATCTAAAGACTGCTAGTATAGAACCAGTGCTTCTACCAATTAATCGTAAACCTTATTAAATATTAAGTTTACGATTATATTACTTGCGATTGTATTACTTATAACCGGTGCTAATCTAATCAAGGGTAGAAGCATTATTATTTAATAGTTGGCAGGCCTTATGATAAGTAAGTAGGCACTAAAATGCCGGCAAGTAATTAATCTGACAAAAAGAAGCAAGCAATGAAGATAGAAGCCGATTTACATGTTCACACGGTCGCTAGTGGCCACGCATACAGCACAGTTGAGGAAATCACCAGGGAGGCCGCAAAAAGGGGACTTAAAATGGTCGCTTTAACAGATCATGGACCGGCTTTACCGGGAGGAGCCCACCCTTACCACTTTTGGAATTTACGAATTATGCCTTCTGAGCTAAATGGGGTACGTATCTTAAAAGGCGTGGAGGCGAATATCACAAATGCCGAGGCTGACCTTGACCTTAAACCTGAATATCTGAATGCGCTCCAAATAGTGCTGGTTGGTTTTCATCCAAACTGCGGGTACGTAAGCGATACGGAGGCGCAGAATACTGCCACCCTAATAAAGGCAATGGATAATCCATATACTGATTTTATCGCACACCCGGGAAACGCAAAGTTCCCCATAAACCCTGAGCAAATAGTTAACGCTGCGGCGCAAAGAGGTATAGCGCTTGAGATAAATAACAGCTCATTTTTACCTACGAGCAGCCGTGAAGCAGCATCTGATTTCGACCTTCAAATTATTGATTTTGCAAAAGAAAAAGGTCTACCGCTTATTTTAAGCAGCGATGCGCATATTTATACACAAGTGGGTGTAGTTGACAAAGCGTCTGAGTTATTAAAGAGAGCGGGCGTAGAGCCTGAGCAAGTTTTAAATACTTCGGTTTCAGCAGTGCTTGATTACCTGGCAAAAAGAAGGGCTGGACGTTAAAAGAGCGTTTAATGAAATGTAACTTAATAATCGCAGTCATTATACCTCTTATAATTGTGTCGGGTGTTATCGTATCTATAGTGATGCCTGCTATAGCCAACAACGTCATCCAGGTCGCTGTTGTTGATACCCTTGGCCAAAGGTATGGTTTGGGTGACCATCCTTATGTTCGCGTCGATTCCGATGATTTCTCTTTTTTGACCGGAAAGTTCAAGCAGGTCTATATTGAATCCCCCGAGCGTGATTTTAACGGCATAAAAGCACAAAGCCTGGTTGTGTGCGCAAGGGATGTCGACCTCGATTTTAAGACTTTCATTTTAAGTAGAAGGGTCAAGGTCCGAAGGATAGGTAAAGTCAGCTCAAGAATGATATTTGGTGAGGATGAGCTAAACCGGTATGTTTCCAGTCGCTATCCGGATAGTAGTTTAAGGATGGATTTATGTGCAAACAAAATTACCGGGAAGGCTGGTGTTGAGATGATCGGCGATATGGAGGTGCTCTTTAAGCCTAGGCTTAGGGGAGACCATATGGTTTTAGAGCCGGTAGATGCAAAATTTTCATGCGCAAAGATGATGAATTTAGACAACGCACGAAACTGGGTTAAGGAAATTTCGCTCGATCTTCCAGTAAGCAACCTTCCTTTTGGGCTTAGGATAGCAAAAATATCGGTTATGAATAATGAGTTGATGGTTGTTGCTGAGAACTAGTCTAGTAGACCTTAAGGTCTACTAGACTAAGGTCTAGTAGGTATGCGGAAGCCTGGAAATGCTAATGGGAAGTGCTGATGGGCCGATGCCTTTTATTTACCGATTTTGTTATTTACCGACTTTGGCATGCTGGCACTTTGGCGCGAAACGACCCGACCCATATACCATACTAAAAGTGTATCAAATATGGTAAATTAGAATGTAGAGAACAACGTTGCGTGCTGAATTTAGGCCCTGGCCTGTCTCTAAGAGATTTTGGCGGGGTCGAATTATTTTAAAAACAGGGATAAAGCAGTCGGCGGAGGTGGTGCGGGTGAGGTTTAGAGCAAATCTTAGCGGTGTTATCCGTGAGTATATAGGTATAACTATTGGAATTATAGTAACCGCATTAGCCCTGGATATGTTCCTTGTGCCGAATAGGCTTGCAGCTGGAGGCGTCAGCGGCCTCGCAACTGTATTGCATTTTAAATTTGGGCTTCCCGTTGGAGTAACCATGGGCGTACTAAACGTAATTTTATTTGCAATCGGCACAAAATTACACGGCTGGCAGTACGGCATGAAGACGGTCTATGGTGCCTTTGGTCTGGCATTTGCGGTAGATGCCATAGCGCCTTTGGTATCGCCATTTGCGATTACCAATGATGCTATTTTAGGTACACTATACGGCGGCATTCTTTCGGGCGTAGGAATGGGGCTGGTATTCCGAAACGGGGGCAATACCGGGGGAACCGATATTGTAGCTCAAATTTTACAAAAATATAGCAACCTAGGACTGGGTCAGCTCTTCTTACTCGCTGACGGTTTTGTTATGCTGGTAGCAGCGAGTGTTTTTGGATTGAAGCTGGCACTTTATGGTATGATAGCAGTTATCATCATGGGCCGCGTAATCGATTACATACAGGAGGGTTTTAGCGTTGAAAAGGCGGCCTTTATTATATCCGAGCGTACTCAAGAGATATCCAATGCTATTCTCTTTGAGCTTCGCCGCGGTGCGACAGCCCTGGCGAGCAGGGGTTACTATACGGGTAGGCAACGTGATACAATATTTTGCGTGGTAGAACGCAGACAAGTTGAGCATCTGAAAAAGATTGTCCATACAATAGACCCTAAAGCTTTTGTAATTATTTCAGATGTCCATGAAGTGGTCGGTGAGGGATTTAAGCAGTTCGCTGCTTGAAAGGAGAGAATTTGGGAACCCCAACAATAGCGGATAAGAAAACCCTGGTAGAATTCCTAGAGGCAAAGGCAAGGACCCTCAGGTGGGATATCATAAAAATGGTCGGGTTGGCTCGCTCGGGTCATCCGGGCGGGTCGCTATCTGCAGCCGACGTTGTAGCCGCACTTTACTTTCATGAAATGCGGCACAAACCTGATGATAAAGACTGGCCGGATCGCGACCGTTTTGTTCTAAGCAAAGGCCATGCGGCTCCAGTACTCTATGCGGCACTTGCAGAGAGCGGGTATTTTCCGAAGGAAGACCTGTGGACGTTAAGAAAGATAGATAGCCATTTACAGGGGCACCCTGATATGAGAAAGACACCGGGTGTTGAAATATCCACTGGGTCGCTTGGCATGGGTTTTTCAACTGCAGTTGGTATGGCGCTCGGTCTTAGACTCGACGGAAAAGACAGCAGAGTATACGTTTTGATTGGCGACGGCGAGTCCCAGGAGGGCATAATCTGGGAAGCAAGTATGTTTGCCGCCCAGCACCGGCTCGATAATCTGGTTGCGATACTAGATTATAATAATATGCAGATTGACGGGTTGGTCAGCGAGATAGTAGACATACAGCCTGCTGCTTCCAAGTGGTCTGCTTTTGGCTGGCATACAATAGAGATAAACGGCCATGATATGAGCGAAATATTAGAGGCTTTTGAAGAAGCAAGGTCGGTCAAAGGTAAGCCAACGATAATCATTGCCAACACCATAAAAGGCAAATGCGTGTCCTTTATGGAGAGGGTTGTCGATTTTCATGGCAAAGCCCCAACAAACGAAGAGGTTGACAAGGCTTTAGCTGAGATTGAAGCACTAGGGCCACTGGGATAAAAGCTATCAGCTGCCAGCAATCAGAACCAGCGATCAGCAAAAATCCTTAAAGGCTGGCATCTGACAGCTGATAGCTAATACATAACTTAGTAATTAATCAATAAGTTAAGCTTTAGCTAATTTTACAGAGGAAGTGTAATGTCAGAAAAACGAGCTACGCGTGAAGCCTATGGAGAGGCTTTAATAGAACTGGGTCACGAGTACCCAAACCTTGTGGTACTTGAGGCTGATTTAGCAAAATCAACCACTACTTTAAAATTCAAGAAAGAGTTCCCCGAAAGGTTTTTTGACTGCGGTGTTGCAGAACAGAATATGATGGCGTTGGCCGCTGGCCTGGCAGCGACAGGCAAGATTTGTTACACAGGTTCTTTTGCGATGTTTGCCACCGGTCGCGCCTTTGAGCAAATTCGCAACACTGTCTCGTATCCAATGCTTAACGTAAAAATCTGCCCCACACATGCGGGCATAACAGTCGGTCCGGATGGCGGATCACACCAAACTATTGAAGATATAGCACTAATGAGAGTGATTCCCGGAATGACTGTAATTGTTCCCGCCGATTTTTACGAAGCAAAGAAGGCTATAAAAGCAGCCGCTAAAATTGATGGCCCAGTTTTTATCCGGTTGGGCAGAGCCAGCGTTCCCACGCTGTTTGATGATTCTTATGAGTTTGTGCCTGGCAAGGCAGTAAAGGTAAAAGAAGGCACGGATGTATCTATATTTGCAGCCGGTATTATGGTTGATAGCAGTCTTAAAGCTGCAGATGACCTGGCTCAGCAGGGGATAAGCGCCGAGGTTATCAACATCTCAACCATAAAACCACTTGACGAAGAAACTATAATTAAATCGGTAGAAAAAACAGGCAAAGTTGTTGTAGCAGAGGAACATAGCATAATTGGTGGATTAGGTAGTGCGGTTGCAGAGCTTCTTAGCGAGAAGCACCCCGTACAAGTAGTAAAAGTGGGCATAAAAGACTTATTTGGGCGCTCTGGCGAACCTGACGAGTTGCTCAGATATTATGGACTCACCAGCAAAGATATCTCCCAAGCGGTAAAGAGCCTGCTTAGTAAATAATTACCACTTATCTTTTAGCTTAGCTACCGGCAACCTTTGATTTATGCTTAGTTTTCTGGTAGGATACCGATTCTGGGAGTGATAAATGCCATGATCAAAATACGAAACGTAACCATGAAATACAAAGGAGCCCATCGTCCGGCATTAAGGGATATAAATGTTGAGATAGACAGGGGCGAGTTTTGTTTTCTGGTCGGGCCTTCAGGTTGTGGCAAGTCTACATTCATCCGTCTTCTTATCAGGGAATTAATCCCCACAAAAGGCGACATAATTATCGCCGGGCACAATATAGTGAACCTGCGTCGCTGGAAGGTGTCGCAGCTTAGACGAAACATTGGATGCGTGTTTCAGGACTACAAATTGCTGCCTAACAAAACGGCTTATGAGAATGTTGCCTTTGCGCTTGAAGTTATAGGAAAGCCCACCCGAATTATCAAAGCTCAAGTCCCGGAAGTTTTAAGGTTGGTCGGTCTTGAGGATAAAGCAAACAGCTACCCAGATGAGCTCTCGGGCGGAGAACAACAGAGGGTATCGATCGCTAGGGCGTTTGTAAACCGCCCTGCAATCATATTGGCTGATGAGCCAACAGGAAATCTTGACCCGGCAACATCAAGTGACATTATGGCCTTACTTAATAAAATAAACAGGACAGGCACAACTGTCTTAGTCGCAACGCATGACCGCGAAATGGTAGATAATATGAGAAAACGAGTCCTGGCTCTGGAAGAAGGGACTCTTATAAGAGACCAACAGCGCGGCGTTTATGGTTATGAGGAGTAAACTGTAAGGGGTAAAGATATGTCGTTTCGTCCTTTCTATTTTCTTAAGGAATCGCTTATTAGCTTTAGAAAGAATTGGGTTATAAGTGTAGCCGCTATCACTACGGTAGCTTTATCTCTTCTTGTTCTAGGTTTCTTTATGCTCGTTGCGTTTGCAGCAAATGGTTTAATGAAATCGACTGAGCAGAAGGTAGAGATCGAGGTTTTCTTGGTCGATAGCGCACCGGCTGAGGCTGTTGAGGCACTACAATCCGAGATTATGTCCTGGTCTGAAGTTAGAAAGGTGACCTATGTATCTAAAGAGCAGGCTCTTGAATGGCTTAAAAAAGAGTTCAAAGATTCGGATATGATTGATATGATAGAGGGAAATCCGCTGCCTGCATCACTTAAGATCTCATTAAAGGACCCGGAGAAGTCTAATGATATAGTCAAACGACTGCAGGGCCGCCCAGAAATTGATGAGATTAAGCATGACAGACAAACGGTTGAAAGGTTGCTTGCGGTTATCAGAGTGTTGCGATGGGTGGGCGCGATATTTGCATCTCTCTTAGCGTTTGCTTCGCTGGTGCTGATTTCTAATGCAATTCGGCTTGCCATTTATGCTCGCAGAAAAGAAGTTTCAATAATGCGCCTTGTAGGTGCTTCAAACTGGTTTATCAGATGGCCATTCTTGCTTGAAGGTGTAATACAGGGCATTATAGGGGCATTAATAGCCGTTACTCTACTTTCTATTGTAAATCATTTTATTAATAATACTATGACAAAACTTCTTCCATTTCTGCCAGTTAGCCTAAGCCAGGGGCAGTTCTGGCAGCTTATATTCGGCCTGTTAGTTGCCGGCATGTTGATAGGAGCAGCCGGCAGCACCTTAGCATTGAGGCGTTTCCTAAAAGTTTAAAGTTACGCCTTAATCTTGCCGATATTACCTTATAACTATAGCTTATACGCAGCAATTTTTGTGCTACTAATCATGCCACTTAAATGCCATTTTCTAGCATTCTTATATTTATAGCAATCGGATTTATAGTTATGGGTATTAATGTATTATATACTAGCCTTTGATTGACTAATATTATTATCAATGGTTTACTGTTACTAGGTGGCGCTATGATCTCAGGCAGTTGGTCGAAGTTTAAGTTAACAGTATTAATCCTGGTTCTTGTCTTAAGTTCCTTACTTACTCCTGCCTTCACTGCACAAGCTAGCCTGAGCAGTCAGAAGAAAAAAATAGATGCACAGCTCAGTCAGACACATTACCACCCACCAGCTAATAAGCGCCAGTATATGAGCAGTCAGAAGAAAAAAATAGATGCACAGCTCAGTCAGACGCAAAAAAAGATTGCGGAGGCAAAGCGGCAGGAGAACCAACTTGTAGCGCAAATACAAACGGTCGATAAAAGCATAGATTCTGTCCAAAGTGAGTATGACCGTCTTGATAAAGAGCTGGATAAAGTTAGCTCGCAAAGAGCACAGACAGAGCGCGAGCTGACCGCCCTGGAAGCGGAACTATATAAGACACAACAGGACCTTGAACTAACCGATGCAAAGCTGACCGAGCAAAAGGCAATCTTAAACAACCGCATCCAGAATATCTATAAACACGGCGACTCCAGTTACCTCAACCTAATCCTGAATTCAACCGATATTGTAAACCTCATAAACCGACTACGTTTTCTTGAGCTTATTGCTGCTAAAGATGCCGAAATTGTCGACAGGATGGGAAAGACAAAGGCTGCAATTGAGGAGAAAAGGCTTGAGGTCGAAAGACAAAAAGAGGCGGTTAACGCAGAGCGCAAGAAGCTAGTCGACGAAGAGCGACAGGCTAAAGCATTGACCGACGCAAAACTCACCCAAAAATTGGCGCTGCAGGCTGAACTTGGCAAAAAGCAGGCGCTTCTCAACCAGATTCAATCGAACCGCGCTGCGTTGGAGCTAGCTGAGGACCAGCTGCTGGCTGAATCTGCAAGCTTGGCACAGAGGATCAGGCAGTTAGAGAAATCCTACGGCGGTTATGCCCGCCCGGCAGGTTCGTCATCCGGTTTTGTATGGCCGACAGACGGTCCTGTTACTTCACCGTATGGCATGAGAATGCACCCGATACTTAAAACAATGCGCATGCACACTGGGGTCGATATCGGTGCTCCTTACGGTCAAGCGGTGGTAGCTGCCCAAGACGGTGTAGTTATTGATGCCCGTACAATGAGCGGCTACGGCAAGACCGTGATCATAAGCCATGGCAACGGCATAAGTACACTATATGCGCATCTTTCTTCGATTTCTGTCTCGGTAGGCGCAATGGTCTCCAAAGGCTCTACAATTGGGCGTATTGGGTCTACTGGCCTCGCAACCGGTCCGCACCTTCACTTTGAAGTAAGAGTGAATGGAAACACGCAAAATCCTATGAACTGGTACTAGGTAAAGCTACGCCAGAGCATCAGTCTTTTTCAATCAACAAGTATTCTTTAAAGGTCTATAAATCAGTGGGATAAAACGTTAATTTATTTGTGAGGCTGTACTAGCAGTCAACCTTCTTTTTGCTTATACTGAAACAGGAATAAAAGCTAGGGACGGGGTGTAGTATTTGTCTAAAAAGGTCATTGTCGCAGGCGCACTGCTTATGGTCCTCGCAGTGTTTGCCTCTTTTATTGGTGGTATGTTTACCGGTAAGTATATTGAGCAAAGGGACCAGCAGAAGTTCGCACAAGAGTTACCTTCTGTTCAAAAAGTTGCTGAAGTACTGGATATCATCGATCAACATTATGTCGAGTCGGTGTCCGACAAAAAACTCATCAGTGGAGCCATAAATGGCATGATTGAGGCGCTTGGTGATCCATTTACTCATTATCAGGAAGCTAAATGCTACAACGCCTTTAAAGAAGAAATGACTGGGCACTTCTATGGTGTTGGAATCAGTCTTAGCGAGGAGAAGTCCCCGGATGGCGAATTATTGGTAGAACGTCCAATTCCAAATACACCCGCAGCAAGGGCGGGCATCAAAGAAAGGGATATCATCGCAAAGATAGGCGACAAAACTACCAAGGGTATGAAAGTTGAAGATGCCGTAAAGTTAATTCGGGGTGAGAAGGGCACTAAAGTGTCTCTTACGATAAAACGCAATGGGGTTAAAGATCCCATGGTGTTTGAGATTGTAAGAGAGCAGATTAACACCCCAAATGTGTTTTCTAAGAAGCTTGATAATGATATAGGTTACTTACAGATATATGAGTTTAATGCCGAAACCGGAAACGAAGCTAGAAAGCAATATGATAAGCTAAAAGCTGATGGCATCAAGGGTTTGATCCTTGACCTAAGGGGTAATCCCGGAGGCTTGCTGGACCAGGCAGTAGACTTGGCAAGCCTTTGGATTCCATCTGGCCCGATAGTTAAAACCAGGTCGAGGATGGGGCATGAAAGATCCGAAAATGCGCTCGGCGGCGCTGACACTCAAATGCCACTTGTAGTTTTAGTAAATAAAGGCAGTGCTAGTGCCTCTGAGATAGTATCCGGAGCGCTGCAAGATTATGGGCGTGCCGTCATAGTGGGGGAAACTACCTTCGGCAAGGCTTCAGTCCAGAGTGTTATCACTCTATCCGATGGCTCGGGGCTTCTTTTAACCACCGAAAAATACTATACACCCAAGGGCAGGATGATATATAAAAAGGGCATAAAGCCAGATGTTGAGATCAAATTCGAGCACAATGGGAAAAAAGATAACCAGCTTGAAAAGGCTAAAGAAGTAATACGAGAGATTTTTTCTGGCAAGAGAAAATTAGTGTTGAAGGAAGTTTCGTAACGAAATGGTGGTAGAGTTTAGAGGGCAGGGGACTAGATGCCGAGCTAAATATAATATAAGCAACGTAAGTAAATGTAAGTATGATGGGCGGACTTTTCAGTCCGCCCTTATATTTCCTTGAACGGGTCTGAGACCCTTTATTTAAACTCTATCGTCGTCGTCAAAATCGTCGTAGAGTTCGGCAGGGGTTTCCTCATCGTAGCGCGATGAAGTAAAAATCTCACGGTTTATCCTGCTAGCCCTTCTGGCATCATCTTCAATAGGTGTAAGCTGCAGGGTCTTTGAGTCTTCGATTAGCTCAATTACTGTTACGCCGTTATCTTGAGTGTAAAAACGCAAATAATTAAAGCTAAGGATATTTAAAAACAGGCAGCCGTTGACAACCAGGGTCGAGGTATCCGGGCTTGAGAATACCTTAACGACCACGCCTTCTCCCTGGCTGATAACGTTGCCATCGACAATATGGGCATATTTCACGCTCTCAAGCGTCTCAAGGGCGCGGAACATATCCTTCCTGTTAATTAGGATGCCCTCATTGACGATACAAGGAGCGGGTGTATTTTGCTGAAAATCTTGCATAACTCCGGAACCTCCGAGGTTTGAAAAGATATATTTGCAAATATTATAACAGATAGGCGCGTTCGTAAATACCAAGATTTGTAATTATTAAATAATTTGGGGTGAATGGGTATGCAATTGTCAAAACAAATCCTCAAGCTGATGAGCAAAAAAGGCTAT
Organism: Bacillota bacterium; assembly: GCA_023511485.1. Lineage (NCBI taxonomy): Bacteria > Bacillati > Bacillota > Bacillota bacterium. The sequence goes on from JAIMBH010000030.1 coordinate 14,236, forward strand.
ATTCCCCAAGATATTGAAGGAATCATGGCATCGCTGGATTTGCCGGGGGTCGATAAGCTTGAGATAAAAAGGGCTCTTGACGTGCTGGAATCTGAGGGCAAGGTGCTCAGAACAAAGAAAGAAAAATATGCTTTACCTGCACAGCTGGATATGGTTGTGGGCACATTTTCTGCAAATAAGGCTGGTTATGGTTTTGTTCGGGCTACAATTGGGGATATTTTTATCCCCGGCAGCAAGGTAAATGGGGCCATGCATGAGGACAAAGTGGCCGTAAAGGTAAGCCGCAAACGCACCCGCCAGGGACCAAGAAGTGAGGGCGAAATAGCTAGAATTCTAGAAAGGGCCCGTGATAGCGTCGTTGGGCGCTATGAAAGGCATGGCAAGTTAAGTTTGGTTATTCCTGCCGATAAAAGGATATTTTACCAGGTAATAGTGCATAGGAACGATTCTGCGGGGGCAAAAGACGGCGATATGGTTATCGCTAAGATATTTGAATATCCTGACGGCAACCGCCCTGCCAGAGGCATTATAACAGAGATAATCGGCGACGAAACTTCGCCTACCATTGAGATTGACGTAATCGTAAAGGAACATAATTTAAGCACCGAATTCTCGCTGGCGGCGATGGCTGAGGCTGAGGCGGTCCCATCAATGGTCACAAAGGCCGACCTTGCGGGTCGCAAGGATTATCGTGACGTTTTTACTGTAACGATCGATGGCCTGGATGCCAAGGACTTCGACGATGCCGTAAGCATATATCGCGATGAAAATAACGGGCATTTCCATCTCGGCGTTCACATCGCCGACGTATCCCACTATGTGAAGATAAGAAGCGCTCTGGATGAGGATGCCTTTGAACGAGCGACCAGCGTGTATCTTGCCGATCGAGTATTACCCATGCTTCCGCATAAGCTTTCAAATAATATTTGCAGCCTAAATCCAAATGTCGACCGCTTAACTCTTTCAGTTGAAATGACGATTGACGACCGTGGGGAAGTGATCGACCACGAGATCCATCGTGGTGTCATAAATAGTGACTTTAGGCTAACCTACGAGCAGGTCGATGAATTTTTCAAAACCGGCAATTATCCAGACCCTAATGTACGTGATTTGCTCATAAATATGCGTGAACTAAGCGATATCCTTGAGAAGAAGCGCCTCAAAAGGGGAAGCTTGGATTTTGAAACGGTTGAGCCCAAGGTTATTCTGGATGAAAATCTTAAACCTGTGGACGTAATTGTTCGTGAGCGCACACCAGCCACCAAGATCATCGAGGAGGCGATGATTGTAACCAACGAAACCATCGCAAGCTTCATGTACTGGCAGGATGCGCCAATGATATACCGCGTTCACGACAGGCCGAGTGAGGAGGCACTGGTTCAGATTGAGGAGCTGGTTGAAAACCTTCGCTATCCAGTACGCAAGCTAAAGGGTGCACATCCGAGGGTTATTCAGCAAATCATAGCTTACGCACATGACCGGCCTGAGAAGCTTCTTATAAACAATCTCCTTTTGCGTGCGATGAAGCGTGCTATATATGCTCCCTCAAGTACCCTTCATTTTGGTTTGGCGTCGCAGCATTACACGCATTTTACATCACCCATAAGAAGATACCCCGATCTTGTTGTCCACCGGTTAGTTAAGGCAGTGCTGGACCAAAACCTATCTGAGCCGGATATCGTTAACATGGTGGAAAATCTTGAAGATATTTGTGCGCATAGCTCGCATATGGAGCGCGAAGCTGACGATGCCGAGCGCGAATCGGTTGACGTTAAGCTCTGCGAGCTTATGAAAAAGCATATCGGCGAGGTTTTTTCGGGAACGATAACCGGCGTGTCCGGCTATGGGTTTTTTGTGCAGCTTCCGAACACAGCTGAGGGGCTTGTACATGTTCGTGACCTTACCGGTGATTACTACACCTATGATGAGGCGACATTTACATTGATTGGCCAGCGAACAGGCCGGATGTTCCAGATTGGCCAAACAGTTAAAGTTTTGTTGACGAACGTGATCATCGGCGAGAGACGGATAGATTTTGTACTTGCTGAATAAAGTTTAGATGCCTTAATGTGCCTTGCCATTGTTTAATGAGCGATAGACGGCCGCAATCGTGGGGTTTAAAATGGTATAATTTTGTTATGAGTACAGGAAAGATCGCAGCAACAAATAGAAAAGCATATCACGATTACTATATAGAGGAGACTTATGAGGCCGGTATTGAGCTTAAAGGATCGGAGGTAAAGTCGATCAGGGCGGGCCGCCTCAATCTCAAAGATAGTTATGCTCGTATTGAAGATACCGAGGTTTGGGTGTTTAACATGCACATAAGTCCGTACAGCCATGTAGACAGGTACACCCAACCCGAGCCCGATAGGCCGCGCAAGCTGCTCCTTCATAAAAGGGAGATACTGCGACTTATCGGCAAGACCAAAGAGAAGGGATACACGCTAGTTCCTCTTAAGGTCTATTTCAACGCTCGCGGTAAAGTCAAGGTTGAGCTTGGTCTTGCGAAGGGTAAGATGTTATACGATAAGCGCAAGGCTATTGCTGAGCGTGCGGCAAAGCGGGAGATAGAGCGCGCACTTCGAGAGAGGCAAAAGGGCGAGTAGCTAGCTTACGCATTATGAACCAGGCATAGGGGCGAAGGCTCATTTACAAAGGCCACTGAATTTTCTATACTTAATCTTCCGAAGTTTATCAAATTTAAGTTGTGGACATTGAGAATACGGCGGTGGCTATTAGCTACTAGTATAAAATATGGGGGCGATAGGTTTCGACTGAGGTTTATTTCGGCAGGAGAAGCGGGTCGAGCTCAGGTAACTCGTTAAACTATCTGAAAAAAACAAACGCAGATCGCGAATTAGCACTAGCTGCTTAATTGCAGCTTCGCCAATCTAGGGATCGCCTACGTCTTTAGTGCGGCGTCATTTAAGTAGGCTTACCTGACCCGGATGCCCATAAGGGTTCAGGGAAATTCTGTGGGCTAGCAATTAGATAACCCTGCCTGTGGGGGTGCTAATTGCGAAAGTTAAAACACAGGATACGCCCGTAGATGCTCCTGTGGAAAGCTTTCAGGACGTGGGTTCAATTCCCACCGCCTCCACAGAAAAAGGTCTGCTTTTAAGCAGACCTTTTTCATTTCAACTTGCTCAAGCTGCCATTGTTTCTAGCATCACATCAGGGAAATTAGATGCGATAGCATCTACTCCCATCGCGATTAGCTTTTTCGCTAGGTCTCTGTTATCAACTGTCCATGTCCCTACCGACAGAAAACGTTCATGGCAGTAATGTATCCGCTTTGGTGTAAGAGTAGAGTAGTGAACCATAACTGAATTTGCGCCGCAGTTCAGTGTATCGTACACAAAATCGAAAAAGGTACCATCGCTTGAACCGATTTCTTTTCCGCCGATAAGTGCACATGGGATTTCTGGTTCATTTTGCTTTGTGAGCTTTATGGCTTTTGAATGAAAGCTTACAATGTTTACCCAACCGAAAGCCATATGGTGTCTTAGCGTTTCGATGACCGCATGCGTGGTATCGGGCTCTTTGATCTCGACCAGAAGCATAACCTCTCCTTCGATAAGGTTCAGGGCCTCTGCTAATGTTGGGATATGCTCTCCGGCAAATTCTTCTCCCCTCCAGCTGCCGGCATCAAGTTTGCTTATCTCGTCTAAGGTAAGGTCTTTTACGTGGCCGCTGCCGTTTGTAGTGCGATCAACCGTATCATCGTGAATTAAAATAAGAGCACCATCTTTTGTGCTGCGGACGTCGGTCTCTATTGCATCTACCCGAAGCCTCAGGGCTTCTTCAAAAGCTCGCAGCGTATTTTCGGGGTACCGCCCGGAAAAACCCCGGTGTGCGATGATTATCGGTCGAGTTCTCATAAAACCAACCCCTTTTGCGTGTTTATTTTAGTTTTTTCTCCTGCATCGGTATTGGGCAAACTAAAAAACATTCTAAAGTGACCGATACCTTAAGACGATAAAATAGGAATAAGGGCAAGTCAAACAGGCGGTTTACTCGCAAAAATGCCACTAAAATTTTGTTATGGGAGGTTCCTATGTCTATAGCCCAGTGGAAAGATGAGCTTTCAACAGGTGTTAACGAAATTGATAACCAGCACAAAGAATTGATTAATCTAGTAAACAGTTTGCATGCGTCTCTATCTCAAGGCAAGGGTAAAGAGGTTGTCGATGATGCGGTTCGCTTTTTGGCAAATTATGTTGTTGAGCACTTCAAAAACGAAGAAGGGCTTATGCTTAAGCACAAGTATATAGGCTATCCAGCCCACAAGAGGGAGCATGAGAATTTTGTCAACTATTTTAACAGCCTGGTAAGCGATTATAATGCTGCTTCAAACACCTCGTTTCTTGCCATAAACCTGCAAAGATCGGTCGTTGATTGGCTAGTAAACCATATCATGAAGGTTGACAAAGAAATGGCTAAATTTGTTATGGCTAAAGCGGGCAGTAAGATAGCTTAAGCATAAATTACAAATAGAGCGCTAAATAAAACCTACTACATAAAACCCCTGACTTTGGGGTTTTATTTTTGGAAAAATGCACATATGTTTCCGCAGGAAAACACACCAATACATAAAGGCTAATACCTAAAGCTTGGCCTACTGGCGGACGATATATAATAAGTAAAGAAAAAGCGTGCTTAATGTGTACGCTTTTTCCTGTAGGGTTTTGTTAATTAATTATTTAGGGAGGATTTATGGCTATTGCGCAGTGGGCCGATGGGCTTGCCACGGGCTTATGTGAACTGGATTGCCAGCACAAGGCTTTAATTAAAATGGTTAATGTCCTTAACGAAGTTTTATCTAAGAATAAGGGCAAAGAGGTTATAACGCAAGCTGCAAGTTGCCTATTAGATTTCTTCGGCGAGCATTTCCAAAATGAAGAGAGGATTATGCAGGAAAGCGATTATCCATCGCATAAGGATCATAAAGGCCAGCATGACGAGTTTGTGCGTGAGTTAAAGACGCTAATAGATGAATTCAATAACACGGGTGATACCTCACTTCTTGTCAATAAAGTTCAGCATTTTATTGTTAGGTGGCTTCTGGACCACATCGTAAGTTATGACAAAGAGTTGGCAGATTTTGTTCACGCCGAGTTAGGGAAGAAGGTAGCCTAGTTAACCCCACGTATGATTGCTTAATTTGGCCGGCAAGGAGCAATCTATGGATTTAACAATCTTTGCGGTTGCCAAAACAACATCAGTAACTTTCCTGCTGCTAGTTGTTTATGTGTACCTTTACAGGCAAGGCAGAGAGCGATATATAGGCATTTGGACGGTTGGATGGGCCTGCCATCTGGTAAAGTTTGGCTTAGAGCTTTGGATAATATTTGCCGAGCACACGGCGACCTTGCTTATTGCCAGCCAGTCGCTATCCCTTCTTAGCAGCTTATTCTTACTGTGGGGTACCTACGTATTAACGGAAAAACCTATGCTGCGGCGGTGGTTATATGTCACCTTGCTGGGCATTGGCTGGGCCACAATAGCCAATTTGCTTAATCTGCCGTTGTCTGAATCTCTGCCGCCGATACTCCTGCTGCTTGGCATTATCAATATCTGGACAGGTACGAAATTTATAGTTTTTGACCACATTGAAAACTTTAGCCGTTACTTTGTAGGCTTTGCATTTTATGCGTGGGGTGCGTTTTCAGCCAGCCTTTCCTTTATTGATGTAGATTACTGGTTGTCTCCCTGGGGATATTATGCAGGGACAGTGTTTGCCATCGTAGTAGCTGTCGGTATGTTATTAATCCATATGCAAAAATTAAGGCGAACCTTTTTTGCAAACCAGGAGCGTTTTCGTCTGCTGGCGGAAAATGCGAGGGATGTAATTTATCGGTATGAGTTAGTGCCGACCCCTAGGATGGATTTTATCAGCTCTTCCGCTTATGCTTCGCTGGGTTATTCTCCTGAGGATTTTTATGCTGACCCTGAGTTGTTGTTTAAAATCATCCATGCTGATGACCGCCCCATCCTTGAGGCGGAGTTTAATTCACCGTCTGCAGATTTGCTGGTCCTGCGCTGGACACGCAAAGATGGAAATATTGTTTGGGCAGAGCATCAGAATGTCCCGATATTTGATGAGGAGGGTAACCTTATTGCCATCGAGGGTATCGCACGAAACATTACTGACCGCAAGGTATCAGAGGATTTGCTGCGAGAGAGCCAGGAAAGATACCGGTGTTTAGTAGAGCTTTCACCTGACGCGATAATCGTTCACAGCGGAGGCAGCATACTTTATGCAAATGACGCGTGCATAAGATTATTTGGCGCAGATAGCTTAGACCAAATCCTTAGCAAGTCGATTATGGATTTTGTGCATCCCGATTACCACGAGGTTGTAAAAGGACGCGTTCGGGAATTATTGCAGGGTAAGGCAGTCAGCACGATTGAAGAGAAGCTCATACGGCTAGATGGTGAGATAATTGACGCTGAGGTATCATCAGCACCGGTTATTCATGAGGGTAAACCTGCGGTGCAGGTTGTAGTACGGGACATTACTGACCGTAAACACGCAGAAGAGAAGCTAAGACTCTTCTCCAAGGTTGTGGAAGAAGCTCCAGATGGAGTCCAAATAACTGACCTTAACGGAAATATTATCTACTCGAATAAAGCTATTACAGAAATTTTCGGCTACTATCCCGAAGAATGCAAAGGAATGAATGTAGCTGAGTTGAATGCCGATCCGGAGTTTCCAGATCGGGTTATCAGACCGAGCCTTAAGAAAGTAGGGTCCTGGTCTGGAGAGGTTATGTTAAAGCATAAAGAAGGATGCGTATTTCCTGTACTTCTGTCTGCATCGATCGTTAGAGACAAAAAGGGCAACCCGACAGCGATGGTCGGTATTGTCAAGGATATAACGGAGTGGAAAAGGGCTGAGAGGGAGCTGGAGTTTAAGTCACTTCTTTTAGATTCTGCAACCGATTCAGTCTTCGTGCATGATCAGGATGGGAATTTTATCTATGTTAATGAAGTTGCTTATAAATCAAGGGGATATACCAGGGAAGAAATTTTCAAGATGTCCCTTCAGGACATAGTAGCTCCCGAATACCGCGAGACTATCAAACAACACATAGAACTAATAAAGACAACTGGGGATGCTATATTTGAAACAGTTCATCTCAAAAAAGACGGAAGCTTGATGCAAGTCGAAGTCCACGCCCGCAGCCTTGAATACGAGGGTAGAATGACGTCTGTATCGGTTGTAAGAGATATTACTTGGCGAAAGAAGACAATCGAGGCTCTTGAGCGCGAACGAAACTTCAATTCTACAGTTCTAAACACTATCGGGGCATTAGTTGTTGTTTTAGACCATGAAGGGCGCATCCTCATGTTTAACCGTGCATGCGAAGAAACAACTGGCTATAAATTTGAAGAAGTGCGCGGGAAATATGTATTTGATGTCTTTATTCTACCGGAGGAAAGGGAAGCGGTCAAAAGAGTATTTAGCGATCTTAAAGCCGGTATGTTCCCTAATTCCTTCGAGAACTACTGGCGGACTAAAGATGGCGGCCGGCGTCTCATCTCGTGGAGCAACACATGCCTGGTTAATGCAAACGGAGATGTAGAGTGGGTGATTCCGACCGGAATTGATGTAACAGAACGCAAGCGTGCCGACGTTGAGCTGCGAAAGTTGTCGCAAGCGGTTGAGCAAAGCCCAAATATGGTCATTATTGCCGATACCGAGGGGAAAATTGAATATGTTAACCCCAGGTTCTGCGATACAACTGGCTTTAGGCCGGAAGAAGTTTTAGGCAGAAATATTCGCGAACTAAAGCCAGCCGATAAAGTATCTGAAGAACATGCAAGACTGCTAAACATGGTGCTGGCTGGCGGCGAGTGGGAAGGGGAGTTTGCCGGCAGGCGAAGTAACGGCGAAGAGTACTGGGAGAGTGCATCGTTGACACCGATTAAAAATGAGGATGGAGAAATTACCCATATTCTTGCTATCCTCCAGGATGTTACAGAACGCAAGCATGCAGAAGAGAGGATTAACCACATAGCCTATTATGATTCATTAACCGAGCTTCCCAACAGGGCGTTGTTCAACGACCGTCTTTCTATAGCTCTGAACCATGCTCATCACCACAAAGGTATCTTGGCCCTACTTTATCTTGACTTAGATAGCTTTAAGACAATAAACGATACGCTCGGCCATGATGTTGGAGATGGGATACTTAAAGAAGTTGCCAAACGACTGAAAAAATGTATAAGTGAAGATAGTACTATTGCTCGTTTTGGTGGCGACGAATTTGTCATATTGCTGCCCCAGGTAAACAGCGCAGAGGATGCAGCTAAAACTGCCCAAGAGATATTTGAGGTCATGAAGCCGCCATTTGTATCTGAAGAACGCGAACTTTACATTACAACCAGCATCGGAATCAGTCTCTACCCATACGATGGAAAAGATACCCAGACCCTGCTTAGGAATGCGGAGGTTGCATTATATCGTGCAAAAGAACAGAGCAGGAATAAGTACCAACTTTACACGGCTTCGATGAACGCCAAAGCTTTTGAACGGTTAGCTCTTGAAAACGATATGCGAAAAGCCCTGCAAAAGGGCGAATTTACGGTTTACTATCAACCGGTGATAGACATTAATACGGGCAGGCTGGTAAGCATGGAGGCGCTAATTCGCTGGCAGCATCCGTCTTTAGGTTTGGTATCTCCGGCCGATTTTATCCCGATAGCGGAAGAGACCGGCTTTATACTGCAGATAGATGAATGGGTGTTACGGAAAGCCTGCGAACAGGCTAAAGTCTGGCAGGATGAGGGCCATCTGCCGGTTTGCATTTCGGTAAATCTTTCTGCAAAGCAATTTCAACAGCAAAACCTGGTAGATATTGTAGAGCAAGTATTGACAGAGACAGGATTGGATTCCCACTACCTTGAACTCGAGATTACCGAGAGTGCGATAATGCAGGATATTGAAGAGGCGATTGCAATGATGAAGAGGCTCAAAGAAAGAAATATCCGAATTGCGATCGATGACTTTGGGACCGGATATTCCTCGCTTAGCTATCTGAAGCAGTTTCCGATAGATAGGCTTAAGATAGACAGGATATTTATGCATAAGCTGATATCTGATACGGCAGACACAGCGATAGTCTCGGCTATAACTATGATGGCAAGAAGCCTTGGTTTGAGATCTGTTGCCGAAGGTGTTGAAACAGCGGAGCAACTTGAGGCGCTGCGCTCTCTAGGTTGTGACGAGATGCAGGGATTCTTGTTCAGTCCTCCTCTACCTAAAGATAAGATAAGTGACCTTCTAAGCAAGCAATCCAATTGGGCTGCCTAGCTACTGGCAAGAGAAGGGTACTGGTGTGCGCAACGGTTTCGGATGTCGCATTTCGAATTGCAAAATATTAGCAAATGTAGCGTAAATAAACGTGGTGCGGGGCTTTAGCTCTGCCGGGTAGTTGCGCGGCCTACAAAGTGAAAATCCAGGCTCTCCGCGGATATTCTCAAGGTATTTTGGGCAAATTAAATTCGCGATCGTGTCTTCATGCGGGTTCTCTCTTTTGTTTACTTATACCGGGTTAGCGTTATAATTATGGAGATTGTGGTTAACAGCAGCACGATGGACTGGAGGCTAAATGGATAACAGGCCTATAGGAGTATTTGATTCAGGGCTGGGTGGCTTGACCGTAGTAAGTGAGATAACTAAGCATCTGCCAAATGAGGAGATCATATATTTTGGAGATACCGCGAGGTTTCCTTATGGACCAAGGAGCACAACAGAGCTGCGGGGATTTGTTTTCGAGATCATAGATTTTCTCTTGTCTAAGGGTGTAAAGTGCGTAGTTATAGCGTGCAATAGCGCCTCGGCGGCTGCGCTTGATGCGGCGCAGCAATACTACGACATACCGATTATCGGCGTTATCAAACCAGGTGCAAGGGCAGCTGCCCAGGCAACCCGCTGCAGGCGTGTTGGTGTGATTGGCACACAAGCTACAATATCAAGCGGCTCTTATGTTAGCGCGATAAAATCAATCGATGCCGGTGTGCAAATACACTCATTGGCCTGCCCCGACCTGGCTGATTTTGTCGAACGAAATGAGCTATATGGGCCACGGGTCGAGGGCGTGATAAAGTGGTATCTCGATCCTCTCGTAAGGGCAGGTATCGACAGTCTTATTTTGGGTTGCACCCATTATCCACTTCTTTCGGAGACAATTTCGAAGGTGGTGGGTGATGATATAAAGCTCATCAGCTCTGCTGAGGAGATAGCGCGTGAGCTAAAAGAGTATCTAACGAGAAAAGATAGCCTGCGGGAAGATGGAGCGCCTCCAACTTTAAAATTCATCTCAAGCGGAGACGAAAATACCTTTCGTGAACTCGGCGCTAAATTTCTTGGGCGGGAGATAAATGAGGTAGAGAGAGTTAAGTTGCCTCTTTATGAAAGGGTGGTAGGTGTTGAAAAGGGTTAATACTTCTAAGTTGGCAAGGGGAGCGGTCATAGCTGCGCTTTATGCTCTGGTCACGACCGCGCCTGTTCTTAACACGTTAGGCTATGGCTCGATCCAATTTAGAGTTTCCGAGGCCTTAAATGTACTTGCTTTTTTTGAACCTGCGGCAATTCCGGGGCTTTTCGTTGGGTGTATAATCGCCAATGGAATTGGTGTTCTCCAGGGCGTTAATCCGCTTGGGACTCCCGATGTTATATTTGGCTCGCTTTTGACACTTGTATCGGCTTATCTGGTTTGGAAAATAAAGAGACCGGCAGTGGCGCTTTTGGCACCGGTACTGATCAATGCTTTCGGTGTTGCATTGGAACTTAAGGTCATTTTAGGTGTGCCTTATTTGGCAAGTGCTCTTTACGTTGGCATTGGTGAAGCAGCTGTTATCTACGGGCTAGGATATCCCCTCCTGGTAGCACTTCTAAAAAACAAGGCTTTAATTAGAGAAGAAGTTTTTATTCAGAAGACGGGGCGTTAATGGAACTTATAATGCTTGGGACCTCGGCGGCATATCCCACGCCGGAACGCGCAAGCAGCGGTTATTTAGTCCGAGGGCGTGAATCAAACATATTGCTCGATATGGGAAGTGGCGTTCTAAGAAATCTCTTGCGCTGGATGGATCCGTTTGCACTTGATGCAATAATTATCACCCACTTCCACCAAGACCACTTTATAGATATTTATCCTCTTTATTATTATCTTGCGTTTGATAATGTGAAAAGATTGCCGATTGATGTATACGCACCGGCAGGCGCACGTGATTTTATCCTGCAGATATTTCCGCCGGGTACGGGCAAAAGCTTTGATAATGTGTTTAGTTTTCATACATTGAATGACCGCGATGTCTTCAAAGTAGGCGAATTCAGGTGCGAGAGCCTGGCAGTCAGGCATAACTTACCAACATTCGGGCAAAGGATATCCTTAGGCAGCCGCCTGATTGCATACTCATCAGATACTACGTTTGACGAGGTTTTATTTGAGCTGGCCGCAGGTAGCGATATATTTATCTGTGAGGCAACCAAGGAAGAAGATTACAAAGACGTCATGCATTTAACAGCAGAGCAGGCAGGGGTTATTGCAAATAAGGCTGGGGTAGGCAAGCTTATTTTAACGCATATTTGGCCCGACTTTGACCCGGAGAAACAGAAAATTAAAGCAGAGAAAGAATATAGCGGGCAAGTAATCATTGCCGAAGACAATATGAGGCTGATGGTTGGGGAGTAAAAGATAACAAATCCATTTTTGCACCGAGCATCCCGTGAATGAAAATGGTAAACTTAAATGGAAGCCTGGATTTTACTACAGTTTATTTAGTTTAAGTTAAGAAGGAGAAACCCAATGCGGCGCATTGATGGAAGAAAGCCCGATGAGATCAGGAAAGTGAATATCCAAAGAAATTATCTTGCGCATGCAGAAGGCTCGGTCCTTATTGAAGTGGGAAATACTAGAGTGATTTGTACCGCTTCTATTGAGGAGAAAGTTCCAAAATGGTTGCAGGGCGCAGGGCAGGGCTGGATAACTGCCGAATACGGTATGCTCCCGAGGTCGACTGGCATTAGAATGGTCCGAGAGGCAAGCCTGGGTCGTGTAGGAGGAAGAACCCAGGAGATACAGAGATTGATAGGTCGATCCCTGCGTTCTGTCGTTGACCTTAAGGCTCTGCCTGAGCTTACCATATGGATGGATTGCGACGTTATACAGGCCGATGGGGGTACTCGCACCGCGTCCATTACAGGGGCTTTCATCGCACTCTATGATGCTTTGAGGTGGTTGGTAGCGAACGAGAGAATAGCTGAGCTGCCGCTTAGTGAGTTTGTATCTGCAGTAAGCGTAGGCATAGTTGATGGGGTAGCACTACTTGACCTTTGCTATGAAGAAGACTGCAGTGCTGAAGTGGATATGAACATTGTTATGACAGGATCGGGTAAGTTTATCGAGGTTCAGGGGACTGCTGAGGAGCATCCATTCGATAGAGTCCAGCTAGATGAGATGCTGGCGCTAGCTGAGAAGGGAATATCTGAGCTAGTTTCCATACAGCAGAGGGTTTTGAGAGAGGAATTATCGGCAAATGTCGGAACTCATAATCGCTAGCCAAAATGAAGGAAAAATTAGAGAGATCATAGATATCCTCGATTTAAAGGATGTAAAAGTTTACACTCTTAAGGATTTCCCGAACTGGCCAAACGTTGAGGAAACAGGCTCGACATTTTACGATAATGCATTGATTAAAGCTCGCGCTTTGGTTGAGGCCTTTGGAAAGCCGGCAGTTGCTGATGACTCAGGATTAGAGGTTGATGCTCTGGGTGGAAAGCCCGGGATTTACTCGGCAAGATACGCTGGGGAACAGGGCAATGCCAAGAAAAACAACGAGAAGCTTCTACGTGAACTTGAGGGAGTGCCCTGGGATAGGCGAACCGCCAGGTTTCGCTGCGTCGCTGTTATAATGACGCCGGATGGTTGGGTGGCTCAAGCTGAAGGCACGCTGGAAGGTCGTATCGGTTTCGAACCTCGTGGTGCGGGGGGTTTTGGTTATGACCCTATTTTTATTGTCGAAGGTGAAGAGCGCACCGTAGCCGAGATGCCTTTGGATGAGAAAAATAAAATCAGTCATCGAGCCAAAGCCTTTCGCAAGCTAAAGGAGAAAATGCCTGAATTCAAAGTACACGCCAAAGATTGTTAAATTGGTTTAGTATTAATCACCAGATAGTAACATTGCACATATCAAGATATGCATTTCGCGGCAAATTGTGTTAAAATACCTTCTGTTGAATTTACCACAAATTTTTAGCGGTATTTTTCGGGGTGTGGCTCAGCTTGGTTAGAGCACCGGTTTTGGGAACCGGGGGTCGGAGGTTCGAATCCTCTCACCCCGACCAGAGAGTTCTTATTCGAACTTAAAGAATTAAAGATCGCATCAAAGAGGTCAGTAAATTTCGATGTAAATTTCCAATCACTGATCTTTTTGTCTTTTATGTAAATCTTCTCAAAGAAAGCCTGGTTAAAGCCCCTTCGATTACTTGGAGAGGCTTTTTTGTATGCCAAGTAACAGTTAGAGGCGATTAAAATGATGTCTTCAACTCGCTTTTCAATCTGGTCATTATGCAGGGACAAGGCATCTAGCTTGGTTTCGGCGTCTCTTAGTTCACTTGTAATCCGGTTTTGCTCTTGTTTTAAAAGGTCAAGAGGGATGGCTTCAGCAAGGTAAGCTTCTAAAATTCTCTGGCGTTCTTTCGTGAGTTTACTTACTTGTTTGTTTAAGAATTCCTGTTGTCTCACGATATCAATTTCGCGCTCGGCCAGTTCTTTTCTTGCCATGCTAGAGATTTTCTCAACCCACTCTTGAGGTAGTTCAACCTCTTTACGGAGGTCTTCAACTTCCTTTTCGATATCATCAGATAGGACGTATTTTTGCTTGCAGCCGTTGTGCCTTTTTTGGCCTAAGCGATAAAAGTATGTATATTGTCCCTTGGCAGTGGAACTTGAGAGCCTTGAGCAGCATTCACCACAGTAAAGTGTTCCTCTTAGATTGTGGGGTGTTTGCGCTTTCTCTCACCGGCTTGGTCTCTGGCCTTTAAGACTTCTTGGACGATCTCAAATAGTTCTTTATCAATTAATGGCTCGTGTCGTCCTTCAACCTCTAAACCCTTCCAGGTGACAATCCCGATGTAGAACTTGTTTTGAAGCAGGGAGGCTAGATGAGACTTGCTAATCGTTTTTCCTGAGTAGCTTTTAGTATCACAGCCTCTTAAACCCTTATCGGTTAAGATATCCAAGAGTTCCGGTAAGGAATATTCGCCGGTGGCGTAAAGCTCAAAGGCAAGCTGTATTAATGGAGCTTTTCTCTCGTCGGGAGCTACAGCGGCAATTTCCCGTCCCTCAATCTTAAGCTTAACGTTCTTGTAGCCTAGAGGAGCTTTAGTTGGCCAACCGCCGAGCTTTACTTTCTGGTCTATACCTTTCTTAACTTCCATGGCTAAGTTTGAGGAATAAAACTCCGCCATTAAAGCATGGATGCCCTCAAAGAGCTTGCCAGATACACTATCTTCAATGTTTTCAACCACGGAAAGTAAGACCACGTCTTTTCGTTTTAAGATGGCTTTAATAGCCACGTGATCTTCTAAATTTCTTGCCAGCCTATCAATCTTGTGAACTACCACTGCATCAATCGAGGGGTCTTACTTAACTCTTGAAAGGAGTTCTTGAAGCTGAGGACGATCAGTCGAACGGGCAGATTCACCACGGTCTGAATATTCGTCAACGAACTTCCAGCCGTTATCTCGAATATGCTTTTCGCAGGCTTCTCTTTGGGCAGGGATAGAATAGCCTTCGTCACCAAGATCCTTTTCGACCTGTTCTTTAGTTGGTAGAATAGGCGCAAGGCGCGTTATCTGTGTTACCACGATTACGTTTCCTCACGCCTCTCTCCGAACCGGACGTGCACCTTTCAATGCATCTGGCTCTCCAGTTTTACGGTTGGTGTTCTGGCTAATTGGCGATTATCTGATATATGGTTCACACCCATCCATAACAGCCAGCATTCTCCCAGTTTTATCTTGCTGGAAGAGGTTTAAGATGGTAAGAGAGCTTTATTTCATTTCTCGGGTTAAGGTATGGGTTGGGTTGATACCGGTACCGAATTCGTTCTATCCTGATATATTGGCCGGGATTAAATAATGCCGTATCCTCACTAACCCATGTTGAACAACCATCATGTTTCTGATAGTAATGCCTGTAGATTGCTCGTTTTCTTCGCCCTGTCTTCTTCCTTAGCCAAGTTTCCATTCGTTTGAATGCATAGTGACTTACGTATCCAAACGTCCGGCTTGAGGCTTGGTGTCGGTAGTAATTGGCCCAGCCACGCAGGAGACAGTTTATCGCTACAATCTTGTCTTTAGGATTAGCGCCAACCGTATCCTGCTTAGTCAATGCTTTGATCTTGGCCTTGAGACTCATTACATTCTTCTTGCTTGGCCGGATAATGAGGTCGCTTCGCCCTCTGCTCTTGTTATAGTAGCGCCTGATTGTAAATCCAAGAAAGTCATACCCTTTCGTTACGTGAGTAATATGGGTTTTCTCTTCTGAAAGCTCAAGGCGCAGGTATTCTTTTAAGAATGTGGCGATTTTCTCTTTAAGTCTTTCAGCTTCTTTTCTCGGACCATTCCAGGCCACGACAAAGTCATCGGCATAGCGCACATAGAAGGCATTTCCCATTTTATGATAGCGCCGTCTGACCTTCTCATTGCGGCCTAAACCTCCAGTGTAATTCTTGTGGAACCATTCATCGAGTTCATGGAGGTAGACGTTTGCAAGAAGTGGGGAAGCGACCCCTCCTTGAGTTGTTCCTTCAGTGGTTCTGGCAAATAATGCGCCTTCCATAATTCCGGCGTGAAGCATCTGCCAGATTATCCCAAGCAGTTTCTTGTCCCTGATCCTCCTCTTTAGGAGTCGGATCAGAATCTTGTGCCCAATGTGATCAAAGTAGCCGGAGATGTCTCCTTCGATGGTCCAGAACATCTTCTTCTTTTCAGGGGCCGTTGCCGTGTGAAGGTGGGCCATTGCTGTATGACAGCTTCTCTTTGGACGAAACCCATGGCTTACTTGATGGAAGTCGCTTTCAAAGATCGGCTCTAAGATGGTCTTAACCATCATTTGGACTAATCTATCTGTCAGCGTTGGTATTCCCAGCGGGCGTTTCTTTCCGTTATTCTTTGGAATATATACCCGCCGAACCGGTTGGTGCTTGTAGCTACCCTTCTTAAGATCGATTCTTAAATTGGCGATGATCTCTTTCTTGTTCCTTTTAGCCATGGTCTTATCCATACCATCAATTCCGGCTGTGCGAGAACCAGCGTTTGTCATGAGCCTGTCGAAGCAGTAGCTCATGAGCGGTTCCCAGGTGAGCAAATCATACAGGTTGTTAAATCGGTGCTCTCTTTTATCTGTCGCCTTTACTGCCAGCCTTCGCTGTAGTTCGGAGACCTTTATCCGACACATTTCCGTCGGCATATTCTTTAACTTCATGGTAAATCTCCTATTTAACTTTAAAGGCCGTAAAACCTGCTGCCCTTCGCCATGTACCAGGCTTTCCCTGGCTCAGACTACTACGGCAGCTCCGCCAGTTTGTTAGCTTATGGCCTCATCCCGCCTAATCCCTTTCAAAAGGGATAGCTTGCAAACCTTCCCGTGTTACGTGCGTCATCGTCATCGTCATCGCATGGATTTAGGTGCGCTCTCTCCACCTTATACCTGCTTCCTGCAGGCTCGACAGTCCAAAACTTAGTCATCCTATCTTGATAAGTTTCCACCTCCTAAAGAGAGGTCATATCGTTTAAGAGTATAGTTAAGCGATTGGGCTGTCTCTTACCCGTAGTTCCACCATTTTTGGGTAAGGTTACCTATGTAGGTGGGTCAGCCAAGTGTTCGCTTTCGCTCACCATGTCCATACTCGGCCTTGCGGTCAGGGATGGGGTGGACTGCCATCTGTTCCCGCTTGTTTCCAGAGCTTTTAGACCTAAGAGGGGATAGCTTCTTACGCCTTTCTGGTCAGGCCCAGGGTATTATTGATAGGAACCCGGCTTTTATTAAAGCGCTATGTCACACGTCTTTCACGGCGCACATACTCGAAGATAAATAAGGCAGTTCATTTTCTTACCTTGTATAGTTATCTGTTACTAATAGCCGTGCCCTCAAAGTATACTAGCTAGTTCCCCCTGAAAAACTCAGGGGTATTAAGGCAGAATTTTGGGCTAAAATTAAAGGAATTCCCTGCTTG
>JAIMBH010000031.1 GCA_023511485.1 Bacillota bacterium
ACAGAGATGGGTGAGTTGACAAATCAGAAGGTTGTTTATAAAAACTAGGCCTTGGGTGTCCCAATGCGGAAGTCAGGAGTTTATTTAAAGCCCTTATTCCTGATTATTCTATGCCTGGATTTGGGGACGGCAGGCTTGCAACTGGATTAGCCGGCTTTGTTGGCGTTTTGGCGACAATTTTTGTCGGTTACGGCACAGCAAAAATTGTAAGACGCCGCTCGCAAAAAGATAGTTGATAAATAATTGATATTGGCAGATAGCTGATATTTTTGCAGTGCATTAGTTTGAAGGAATGGGAAGAGCTAGAGACAACCCTGGCCGGGCTCTGGTGCTCGGCCAGGGTACACATATTCTTACCTTCCTTAAGGGTCTTACATCCCATTAGAAAAGGTATTATTCGGCTTCTGGCTCAGGGCTTCTGGATTTCTGATTTTTGATCTCCGATTTTTGAGTTCTTGATTTTTGAATCCCATCCTTAAACAATATTCTCCAGTAATATCCAACAACAAAGCCCCCTATTACGCCGGCTATTAAAAATACGAACAGTAGGAGGTCACCCTGGTCGGTATTGATAAAAGGTGTCCATGCAGACCGCCCCGCCTTCTCGGCATAATGCTCAACAACGGATTCATCTACGCCCGACCAGCCTGCCCCTAGCGCAATCTTTGCGGTTGTAAGATGGGCCAAGAAGGGTACGAGCAGCCCAACAGCTCTAATAGACAGCTTCTTCATAGGTCGCACCTCTCCTTAAAATAAACTCTTCTGGGACTATCCTCAGCGAAACTAATATATCCGGCCTCCGTTTTAGTACAAATGCAAAAAATCCGGCCGCAGCAAACCCTTCAAGTATTCCAAGAGGAAGCTGAGTCGGAATAAAGGCAACCAAGATTGCTTTAAATAACCCAAGAAAATGCATCTTACTGCTGATACCAAGTGCTAGCTCAAGCGAGGTCGCCGTATAAGTTGCCCAATCGGATATCAACCCAGCCAGAAACGCAGCCGGCACCAGAGGTAATTTTAATTTCGCAAACACCTTAAACACAGCGTATCCAGAAAATGCCCCAATTATTCCCATGGAGAAAATGTTTGCACCCCAGGTAGTAATACCGCCATGAGCAAGGAATAGCGCTTGTATTAATAGTGATATCGACGTTGCAACAACTGTAGCAAACGGGCCTATTAAGATCGCGGCTAAACCGGTTCCCGCCGGATGTGAACATGTACCCGCCGTTGGAACGGGTATCGGCATTGCAGATATAATAAACACTGCTGCAGATACCATTCCAACCAAAGGAACAAAAGCTGCTATTTGCTTACTGCCTTTTTTGATCTCTAATATCCCTTTAGCAATAAATGGTATAACTACAAAAAACCAAAAGCTGGCCCACGGAAGAGGAAGTATTCCTTCCGAAATATGCATTGCATAGGCGGGCGTAGACACCGCAGCCAAAGTAATAGCTGTAAAGAATAAAACAACCAAATACCGTCTCATAACCTCTCCTTTCGTCTAACTTGAAAATAGATTACTCTGATCCTTGCCTAAAAATCACCCCCACTCTATCCTACCCCTTGAGAACAAAAATCCTGGCCACTTGCTGGCCAGGATTTTATCATCGCTAGAACTTATCGACAGGATTCTTAGCGTCCACCCCAGACCTCGAGAGTGGTCCTCTTGCATCGCTCCCAGGCAGGTCTCCTGGCTTCTGGATCATTGCTTGCCGCGCCTTCCCAGCCTTCCAGCCAGTGGCTTTTAGCGACTTACTTCCCCAGTTACAGTGACGGGCTCGCGCCGGATTTTCACCGGCTTCCCTATTATCCCCAAAAATCTGAGGCACCTAGGAACATATTCAGTTTTAACTATTTTAGCACAAGGTAGCATAAAGTGACAGGCACCGGCTTTGTAAGTAATTTATTAGGATTTTAAGCGATGTGGGTACGAATAGATATGTTTAATCATGGCAACAGGACCGAAAGGAGGTTTTTAAGTTGCCAACTTAAAAACTATCCGTCTCATCCAAGAAAACGAAGCTTCTGACGATATAAAAGCAATCTTTGATTTCATCAAACAGTGCTATAACCTTGAATTTGTGCCAAATATCTGGAAAGCGCAAGCACAAAACCCTCCGCTTTAAGACAGAAATGGGAAGCCTACAAGAAGGCTGAAGATACCTGGGGCAAAGAAATAATCAATATAATTGGGTTATCCACGCAACTGCGGCGAGTAGCCCCTACACGATCGATTTTCATGCAGCCATGTTGAAGCAATTAGGATACGATAACGCAAAAATAGAAGCATTGGTTGACCATATTTCAACTCATATAGCAGGTGATTTATATACAACCAGCCTTCAAATTGAGCCAGATATGATGCGGTGAGTTATAAGAAAAGATGTGACATTAGAAAATTCCCGGCCACCGATTGGTGGCCGGGACATAACCATATTTGAACCATTAAGCTGCCGCCGGGCGAGCACCCTTTATCTCAATTAATCCCAGGGATCGTAGTATGGTTGCCGTATCCAAATATGTGGTGTGATTGATTATTTTCCCACCCCTAATCCTGAAAACTATGCAGGAATCTACATCCATTCTATTTCCGGTTGGTGCATAACCTAAAAACTGCTTAGTCTGCGTTCCGGTCTCGTTAAACTCCAGAATGGCAATATCGCCATCGATATGAAGGTCATTAATTTTTATGCGAGCATCAGGAAATCCTTCAAGAAGGGCTGATAGCCTATCTTGTATATAATCCCACCCTTTAAGGGCCTGCTTGATAGGAGCTTGATAGAGAATAACATCCTCGGCATACATGGATTTCATGCGGTCTATATCTTTGGCGTTCCAGGCATCTACCCAATCCTCGATCATGTTAAAGATATCAGCCTTTTTCATAAACACTCCCTCCAGAATTTTGGTTACTTGACTCAAGTAACATACCCCACTGCATTTCTCTGAAACAGATAGATGGTAGGGTGACAGACACCGAGCAAGCTATCTATCTGCAATTTTTGAGCTATATCGCCGAAAAAGCGTGCGGTTATGAAATTGCTTCGGGCACCAAATCTGCTGACAGGTACTAAGCTTCGGTCATTAAATATTCCGACCATTAAAAAAATGGCTCATCAGAGTCCTTTTAGAGCCATTTTCAAAGTGGTTATGCTTTTGCTGTCCTCCGTGGACACTATTCAAACCTTGAGCTATTAGAAATACTGGTGAAATAGGTCTCTGAGCTGCGGTAGCAACTGATGAATGGACAAATCAAAGGGTATCTTTGGTGTGAAAAAGTTATCCGACTAAGCTGCGCCATTTTTATGGACTTTCTTGGCCTTCGTTTTCTCTTCGATGTACTTTTTTGCTCATCATAGCTCATACCTGAGAATTCCTTGCTCAGTTTATCCCTTATTTCGCGCATCATATTTACGGCATTGAACTTCTTCTTGCTCTTCATAGATATTACCTTCCAGAGGTGCCTTATTAATGTATCTGGTTTGTTTCTTAGAAACCAACCTTTAGCTTTGTATATTAAGCAGCACCCTGAAAGTCGATTACTTCAATTTCAACCTTTTGTTTTTTGGCTACGTTAACAATCTCTTCTAACTTAGCAGCAATGTCGTCGGGAATGAAAACTTCGTCGCATTGCTCACAGATATCTGCCGGAACATGCTTTACATACAAGAGACCGGTCTCTAATTCAATTGGTAAATTGGTAGCGCCTCGTTTTGCTACACCACCACAAGTTGGGCATTTCATTTCTGCCTCCTAGTTTTATAATCATCCAGCCATTCTTCTAGAGATGGCTTATAAACCGTAATAATCCACAAGATTTCGTCTACTTCATCGATTGCTAGTACCATGTGCAACGGTTTCTGCCCATAGTAGCCCAAGACTAGAACAGACGGAAGTGGCCGCTGCAATTTATGATGCTCTATTATCTCACACCTTAAGAGTGCTTCAAAAATCTGACCACGTTTTAAGTTGCGCTCAAACAATCTCTTGAGTGCGTGTTTCTTCCATTTGATTTTTCTACTGCTGGTAAATTCCTTAATCTTATCAAGCAACGATTGCTCCTACGAAGCTGACGGGATACCTGAACCATAAAGATAGTGCTCATAACATATATTAGCAGATGCCTTAGCATGGATAAATATTTTAATTATCATGAAATAAGCAGTTCGAATCCCAGGAGGGTTTAAAATTCCGGTCATTAAAAAAATGGCTCGTCAGAGCCATAATTTAAGGGGTATAGAATTTGCTGGGGCGCTAGGATTCGAACCTAGGAATGCGGGTTCCAAAGACCCGTGCCTTACCGCTTGGCTACGCCCCAATTTTTATTTAAGATACAAAAAGAAAAGCCGTGTTAAAACCACACCCCTGCATGGGTTCACACCGGCCACACTTATATCAGCGCAATAGAAAATATATCACGATGTAGTCAAAAAGTCTACCGGCAAACCTATTTCGCATCCCCTCTTGCCTGCCGGGACGCTCTTTTTCGCTTGATTGTCTTAAGTAAGTGGCTACCCCTTAAGCCCAGGCCGGTAAATATAAGGATTAAATGGACGGGTAGAATTTGAGGTATTTCATAATTCATAAAATACCCCGCCGGCCATGCCAAACCGCCTGCTACTAAGCATGCTAAACCAACATGTTTCTTATAGGGCACCATAACTTATCCTCTTGTCCAAACATTTTGCGCCAGCGCTCAAACAGCATCAGCTTTTGCGAAGCAAAATAGCACCAGTTTTTGCACAGCACCGACAATTTAAGCATAGCACTGACTAAACAAACTATATAGCCTGTATAGACTATATAATTGCACAGTTGTAGGACTGCCGGTAGTTTTTTATCCTAACTTTTTAACAACAAACTTGAAACTGATGCATACCTATCCTACTACAAACAAAAGGCAAAAAGGCCGGTTAAATTAACCGGCCTTCGCTTATTATCTACTTATTATCTAAGTATTATCTAAGCTCACTTACTTATTTACCTTAGCGCTACCCATCGATTCAAGAGCCAATACCAGCTGAAGCGCTTTGGATGCAATAATAACCTGGTCATCGTCAGGCTCTTTTGTCGTTACGAATTTCTGCAGTAGCCTTCCACCAAATAGAACCAGCCTTGTCAGGATGGATTTAGGAAATCTCATCAGCTGACGGAATAGTTCGAGCGAGAGCGCCATAGACGACATTACATAAAGCCCGGAGTATATCGCGTTAATCTTCGCCTCAGGATATGGAATATAAAACGCCAAAGCAACCAGCAGTAAGAATACAAGATTCGTTCCGCACCTCTGGTGTACTCGCGAACAACTCTGGATGGCCGCAACGTCATTTAAGTCCTTGCCCTGCTCAAAGGCGTTCACAGCCTTATGTTCCGCACCATGATACGACCAAACTTTACCTGTTAATCCTTTGCTTAAAGCCCAAATAGCAGTCGCAAAAGTGAAAAGCTGAAATAATATATTAACCAGATATCCTTCACCAAACCAGGACCTTACCACTAAAGAAAGTGGCAATGTAATGGCGGCGTAAATTCCCATCCAAAACAAGAGTCGCCAGTTGTTGGCAAGTGGCTGTCTTGTATAAGTCTGAAAGCCAAACTTCACCATTTCGATAAACGATATTATCGAACGAATAAAAAATATATTCCAGCGCGGATGGTGATCGAGCCACGAACTTACAGAGCCAAACTCAGTTGACCCGTCTTCTCTGACTAGTGCCCAGTATTTTTTTGATCTCATTAAGACGCCGTCGCCGAAAGCTTGGCCGCCAACCTTAATTTCACTCAACATAATCACCTGTCGTCTCTAAAACACGCTGTCCACCAGTATAGCTCCATATTTTATCAACGGCAAGCTGCAATAGCTTGCCTAGTTGACATACGACTGCCACATGATTACTACTTGTCTACTATTTGTTACTACTTGGTTTATATCTGGCTTAAAGCCAAATTTTAGATTGCACTCTGCGAGCAACTATAAATGCTAATCTCAAAAATCAGACAATCGACTTTTGCCCCTCTTTTTCTAAGCAGGAATAAAACTGGGCATATATTAGTCCAGGTGATAAATATGGCAAGTAGAAAGCTACCGAGAAACAGACAAAATTCAACCGAAGCATTTGTGACATTTGATTTCAAACGCCATGAAAACACACTTATTGTAAAACTTTCTGGAGAAGCAGATCTCTTTGGTAGCTCCAAGCTTAGGCAGGCTTTAGTTAAAAAATTAGACGGAGTAAACAAAATCGTTTTTGATTTAAGCGACCTCGATTTTGCCGATAGCTACTTTCTGAGACTATTAATAAGGCTGAGAAAACGCCTCGGTGGCGTGTCTTCTGTCAAAGTCGAAAATGCTAAACCAAACGTTAAAAGAATTTTCGAAATTACCGGTTTAGATAAAGTTTTTATGTGAAGATTCCTTGATTCGACTGGGATGTTAAATAAGCTGCTTTAATATTTTAAGTTTACTTAAAATATTTTGTTATTGATTACTAGCCAACCGTTTGGGATATGCTTTTTTCAACCGGTTTTCAAATAGTTTAAAAAACCCTTGTCTGTTAGGTTTAGACGAGCGTATTTCGGGAAAAAACACGAACAAAGCCAACCTCTATTGATAGTTTAAAGTACACAACGTCGATTTCTAGAAAGGATTGATCCAGATGAAAGGCTCTATAGTTCGCGGTATCTCGTTTAGTAACCTTAATGGAAAAACCCTGGATGAGATCTTGTCAGGACCGAAGCGTGTCGAATCGGCGGCGTTCTGTCAACGCTGTGGCTGCAAACTATCTCAATACAGAGACCCGGACGATACATTCTGCTGCAGTTGTAAAAGAGCGCTAAACCCGATGTTTAAATCAGCGTAAGTTACAGACACAGTAAGGTAAAACAAGCGATTTAGTAAAAGTAAGAATTGTAAACCAATGATTCGCCTACGGTTTACAATAAGTTGATTCCTTAATTCTAGAGTCAAAAATAAATCGCAAATCATTTAGAGTGAGGGTAGTCCTGCAACTCTGTCAGGTGGGGAGTGGTTCTTTAGATTTGCTCTACCTTACCTTCGACCAAGAAGTTGACGCGCTCTGCAATGGTGACACAGTGGTCAGCAATGCGCTCCAGATACCTGCCGACAAACGCTGATTTGATAGCAGAGCGCAAATCATATTCTCCTCCACACTCAAAAAGCTGTTCGAAAAGCTTCATATACATGATATCAACTGTTTCATCACGCTCTTCTATTCGCTCTGCGATGTCGCTTTCCCAATTTATAAATCCTTTTAGCGTCTCAGCGATCATGGCCGAGACAGCGGTTCCCATCCCGATAAGGGTACCGGAAGCTGCAAGAGGCTCTCCATTATTCGCACCAGGGGAGTATTTCACTATGTTAATCGCAAGGTCACCCATGCGCTCAAGATCGCTTATGACCCTTATGCTGCACGCAATTAACCTTAAATCTCTGGCTACTGGCTGCTGTGTTGCAAGCATCATAAAGCAATCTGTCTCTATCTCATCAAATATTTTATCAACCTTGTCGTCTCCCTGAACGACCTTCTCGACCAAGTCCGGGCTAGAATCACCAATCGCGACAACTGCATCTTTCACTGCTTCCTCTACTAAGCAGCCCATTTTAAAGACTGCATTATGAAGGTCGTTAAGCTCATCATGGAAGTTCCTTCTCATTGCCGGGGCACCCCTATTTAATACTAATTTTTAATGCAAAACCAACGCTATTAGCCAAAGCGTCCAGTTATATAATCTTCGGTCTTTTTGTTTGCAGGCCTGGTAAATATAGTAGCAGTATCGGAAAACTCCACCAACTTGCCGGGTGCACCTGTCTCTTCAACTAAAAAGAAAGCTGTGTAATCTGAAACGCGTGCCGCCTGCTGCATGTTATGTGTTACCATAACAATAGTATAATCGCTTTTTAAATTTTCGATAAGGTCTTCGATCTTTTGAGTTGATATTGGGTCGAGGGCAGAGCAGGGCTCATCCATGAGAAGGACCTCAGGTTTTATTGTGAGAGCACGAGCAATACACAACCGCTGCTGCTGGCCTCCCGATAGCTGAATCGCCGATTTGTTTAGCGTATTTTTAACCTCATCCCAGAGCGCAGCTTTTTTGAGGCTCTCTTCAACCAGGTGATCGAGTTCATCTTTGTCCTTTATGCCGTGAATTTTTGGTCCAAGCGCGAGATTTTCATATATGCTTTTTGGAAAAGGATTTGGCTTCTGGAATACCATACCTACCCGCTTACGAAGTAAAACTGGGTTGGTGCCGTTTTTATAGATATCCACGCCATCTAACAGCACCTCGCCCTCCACGCGTGTGGTAAATCCTATCTCGTTTGTCCTGTTAATAATCCGCAAAACAGTTGATTTGCCGCATCCTGACGGGCCAATAAATGCGGTTACACGATTTTTAGGCAATCTAAGCGAAATATCATCTATGGCTTTAAAAGAGCCATAATAAAACGAAACGTTTTTAAATTCGATCTTTATCTTTTCACCTGCTAGCTTATTCTCCATGCACCGGTTCTCCCTCGTTACATCTGCTAACTAATCAGCACCTAACAGATATTAACGGTTCAATAAATCCTATATAATCTAATATAATAGCCATGCCGACCGTTTATTGGTGAAAATATTGAAACATTCTTGTTAAATATTTGTTGCATGACCAACGCGGATAGAGGGGATTATTGAAAAGCTTATGGCGAAGATTCTCATAATCGAAGACGACCCATTAATCAGGGAAACATTAGAGTACAGCCTAAGAGGTGTGGGCTTTACTGTGTTAACCGCTGAAAACGGCAGCCAAGGGCTAAGTAAGGTAAAGGATGGTAAACCTGATCTTATCCTGCTAGACCTGTTGCTTCCTGAGGTGGACGGCTTTGAAGTCTGCAGGCGGATCAGGGAATACGACGAGGATGTGTCGATAATAATGATAACCGCCCTCGAAGACCAGCGGAGTAAGCTTAAAGGGTTTAGCGTCGGAGCTGATGACTACATTACAAAACCCTTTAGCGTTGAAGAGCTTGTCGCCCGCATAAATGCAAATTTAAAGCGCACTCTTAAAAAGGCTAATAAATCCCCCACTATTGAAATCGGCGACCTTAAGCTTGACCTATCTAAGCACACAGTTGAAGTCAATGGCCACGAGGTTCACCTGCGTCTCAAAGAGTTTCAGCTTCTGACTGTACTTGCTTCTGAGCCGGGAGTTTTGTTTACAAGGCAGGACCTTGCCGAGCGTGTGTGGGGCTATGAATTTTACACATCCAGCCGCACAATAGACGTCCATATAAGACGTATCCGCAACAAAATCGAGGAGCACTCGAAATTCTCCTACATCCAGACTGTACATGGTCTCGGCTACAAATTTCAAGCCGAGGAGAAAGCCTTATGCGAATAGGGAAAAAGCTCATCTTAAGCTACAGCATAATCGCCATGATTACCTTTCTGATTACTGCGGTTGTTCTAAGGTCATCTATTTCCTTTTTTTACACCGAGAGCCTTAACAACCAATTGGTAGCTAAGGCAAATTCTTTTAAAGTTGCAATTGACGAACTTGGGGAAAGCAACCTTAACAGCGACTCTACGCGAGCACTACTCTCCAAGCTTGCAAGAGTAACAGATACCCGCATTACTCTTGTCAACGCTCACGGAGAGGTGTTGGCTGATACGCAGGTAAAAAATCCGAGGTTGATGCCAAGCCATGCCGATAGACCCGAAATAAAAGAGGCGTTGTCGGGTAAAATCGGAAAATCCGAGCGATTCAGCAGCACATTAAAGCAGCGTTTGCTCTATGTTGCAATACCATATAAAAGCCACGGTAAGGTCCAGGGCGCCTTGCGCGTCGCTCTGCCAATGTCGCAAATTGAGAATGATTTAAACAGATTCAGCCTCATCATACTGGCAATTGCACTTGGGGTAATAATTCTGGTTGTTATCACTAGCTACATTCTATCTCGATCTTTTACAGTGCCGCTTAATCGTATGATGGCTATGGCGGAACGAATGGCAAATGATGACCTTGAACAAAGACTGCCAGTACAAGGCCATGATGAAATAAGCGAGTTATCGAAGTCCCTTAACAACCTAGCGGAAAAACTTAAAAGGCGAATCGATGAGTTGCGCTCAGAAAAAGCCAAAGTCGATTTAATTCTTGACAATATGGCTGAGGGCATCTTGCTTTTAAACAAGCATGGCGATGTTGTGCTAACCAACCACTCTATTGAGAGGATATTTAAAGTTAAGGCAGCCGATGTTATCGGCAAGCCGGTAATCCATTCTATAAGAAGCTTCGATTTGGATAATGCAATAACCGATTCTATGGAGCACGAGAGAGAGGTAGTCGATGAGCTAAGCCTGCAAGACCCATTCAGGCAGCTTCGAATCCGTATATATCCGATAAAAAACACTGACAATGAAAAACAAACTCTTGTCGTAGTCAGAGATATCACCAGACAAAAACAAACTGAAAGGCTGCGCAAGGACTTTCTTGCAAATGTATCGCATGAGTTAAAAACTCCGCTGACCGGCCTTAAGCTGCTATCCGATACGCTTCTTAGAAGCATCGACACAGACCCGGTATCTAGTAAGATATTTATAAAAAGGCTCGATAAGGAGCTAAGCGCTATGATAAACCTGGTGCGCGAGTTAATCGATTTGTCTAAAATCGAGTCTCCGCAGGACACAATCGAGAAGTCCCCTATTGACTTAGGTGAACTCGTAAATGATGTCGCCTCAAGTTTTATCCAGCTTGCAGCAAACAAAGAATTGTCGCTTAATATATCTATTCCCGAAAACTTGCCGACTATTGTCGGAGATAAAGAGCAATTGTCTACCTTGGTAAGAAATCTGGTTGACAACGCAATAAGGTATACGCCTTCCGGCGGAAGAATAGACGTAAAGCTTGAGCGAGACTTTGAGCATATCAACCTTATAGTTGCCGATAACGGAATCGGCATGGCCAAACGTGAAATTCCCCGGATTTTTGAGAGGTTCTACCGTATAGATAAAGCAAGAAGCCGTGAAACTGGCGGTACCGGCCTCGGCCTTTCCATCGCTAAACACATAGCCGAAAACCACAATGCGACCATTCATGTTGACAGCGCTCTTGGCGTTGGCAGCACATTTACGGTACGGTTTAAAATTGATACTTAACACCCTAATTTATGCTCTACCCTGGAGAAATAAAGCAAGGGTTAGAGTTAACATTTTTTTTACAAAACGGTTACATGTATTTCACCACGAAGATTCCAACCTGTCCTATCCTTAAACTAGGTGCTATCCGATGAGCGGGCCCAAATCGGCTGCGCCGGGCATTATGAAGTTCTGAAGGAGGTTTTATGAGATCTATTTCTCGCATATTAAAGAGCAAATCCACAATAATCTTGGTTGCCTTAGCCGCATTGACCCTTATTGCAGCCGGCTGTGGTGGCGCTAAAACGAAAACATCATCAACTGGCATCCAGGCCGGAACAGTTAAAGTAGACGGGTCAAGCACAGTTCTGCCTGTCAGTGAAGCGGTAGCTTCGGAGTTTATGAAAGCAAACCCTGGCATCAATGTAACGGTTGGATCTTCCGGTACAGGCGGTGGGTTTAAGAAGTTTATTGCCGGAGAAATCGATATCGCCGACGCCTCGCGACCAATTGAGGAGGCTGAGAAGGCTGCCGCCAAAAAAAACGGGATCCAATATATCGAGATTCCGGTCGCGTATGATGGAATAACCATTATTGTCAATAAAAAGAACGCCTGGGCAAAGTCAATCACAACCGAGGAGTTGAAGAAGATTTGGGCTCCAGACAGCAAGATCAACAACTGGAAACAGGTCAGAGCAGATTGGCCGGACCAGAAGTTAGTGCTCTACGGACCAAGTAGCGCACATGGAACCTTTGACTACTTCACCCAAGCAATTAACGGCAAAGAGAAGGCTATCCGAACCGATTACAATGTAAGCGAAGATTATAACGTCGTTGTTCAGGGAGTTCAAGGCGATAAGGGTGCCCTTGGTTTCTTAGGTTATGCTTACTACAAACAAAACGAGGACAATTTGCGCGCCCTGCCAATCGATGCCGGCAGTGGGCCGGTTAAGCCAACCGAAGAAACTATTAAAGGTGGTAACTATAATCCACTCTCGCGCCAGATATATATCTATGTAAACAGTAAATCTCTTGAGAAGCCGGTGGTTAAAGATTTCGTTAAGTTCTATCTTACTAAAGGGTCAGAGCTAATCCCAAGCGTGGGATATATCCCGCTGAACAAAGCGGATTATGATAAGAGCCTTAAGCAGATTGAATAAAAAAGCAAAAACATTTATCTAAACCAGTATAAAAGAAGCCATATCGCCGGGCGTCTGGTTTCCCGGCGATATGGCTAAACCAGTTTCCAGGAGATGATAGTTGTGCATACATTAAAAGAGGTAAATACATTGACTCCTGAAGTAATTCCGAAGGAAGAACCGGCTGAAATGGTTTTTGAGCAACCAAAAGCCAATTTCAAATGGCGTGACGTCAAGGAGAGAGTAATATATTCGCTCCTGCTAGGTGCCGTCCTTATCTCTGTATTAACAACTATCGGAATAATCCTATCGCTTTTTACGGAAACTTTCTCATTTTTTAAGGAAGTATCCCTGGCAGAGTTCCTGACCGATACGCGCTGGACACCGCTATTTATGGACAGGCACTTCGGCATACTGCCGCTGGTAGCAGGTACGGCCATTATCTTGCTTGGATCTAGCATCGTTGCGTTGCCGCTTGGATTAGCAAGCGCAATTTACCTGAGCATGTATGCAAATTCAAGGGTTAGAAAGGTAATAAAACCACTACTTGAAGTGCTAGCCGGTATACCGACTGTAGTTTACGGCTACTTTGCCTTAACCTTTGTAACACCATTCTTAAAGCAAATCATCCCCAACATCAATACATTTAACGCACTTAGCGCAAGTATTGTCGTAGGTATCATGATCATCCCGATGGTTTCATCGTTAAGTGAAGATGCGCTAATTAGCGTGCCGAGGTCTTTAAAAGAGGCCGGATTTGCACTCGGGGCAACCCGTTATGAGGTAGCAACAAAAATTGTACTGCCTGCCGGTCTCTCGGGTGTGATAGCCTCGTTTATCCTTGCGATCTCAAGAGCTATCGGCGAGACGATGATCGTAACGCTTGCCGCAGGCAACACGCCAAAGCTTACGGCCAACCCGTTTGAGAGTATTCAGACAATGACCGCGAGTATCGTGCAGATAAGTATGGGCGATACGCCCCAGGGAACAATCGAGTATAAAACAATTTTTGCTGTAGGTGCAATGCTGTTTATTATTACATTGCTGATTAACATATTAGGACAAATGATTACACGCCGTTTCCGGGAGGTATACGAATGAGCATAGATAGCACTGCATACCAAAAGCGGCTTAGAAGACGTGCAATGATTGATTTTTTATTCCATAAGATAGTCCTTATGGCATGCGTTATCGCAATAGCCGCGCTGGGAGTTCTACTCTTTGATATATTGCGCAAAGGAATTACCTGGGTAGACTGGCATTTCTTGACCAGCTTCCCATCCATGCTGCCTAAAGATGCGGGAATATTGTCCGCCCTGGCCGGCACCTTATGGGTTACTATCCTAACAGCAATCTTCGCTTTTCCAATTGGAGTTGCTACCGCCATTTTTCTTGAAGAGTACGCGCCTAAGAATCGACTGGTTCACATAATAGACATAAATATCGCCAATCTTGCCGGTGTACCATCTATTGTATATGGAATTCTGGGACTGGCGATATTTGTTAGAGCTATGACGCTTGGCCGCAGTATCTTAGCAGGCGCCCTTACTATGACGTTACTTGTTCTTCCGGTAATGATTATTGCCGCCCGTGAGGCAATTAAAAGTGTACCGAACTCCCTAAGGCTCGCCTTCATGGCCATGGGTGCGACGAAGTGGCAAACGATAAGACATGTTGTGATACCGGCTGCGCTCCCAAGCATCCTCACTGGATTAATCCTTATGGTGTCTCGCGCCATCGGTGAGACCGCACCCCTTATAATGATTGGAGCGCTGGCTTTTGTTGCATTTACTCCAAGCAGCCCGATGGATGGGTTTACAGTGCTTCCGATACAAATATTTAGCTGGGTATCCAGACCGCAGGAAGATTTCACCCATCTCGCTGCAGCAGCTATTATAGTTTTGTTAGTCGTTTTACTATCAATGAACGCCGTATCGGTATGGTTGAGAAATAAGTACGAGAAGAGCACAAGATTTTAGTTAGCTTCTATAGAAAGGAAGCGTGAGATAAAAAGCCAGAATCTAGAAAAAACCAAAGGATGACAATTCCCTGCCTACTGAAGCTCCCTCAAAACAACACGGGCGGGAGCGCCATCGGCACCCAGGATTTTCAACGGTAGACACATTATCTCGTAATCACCTGGCCTGACAGCCGAAAGGTCAAGGCTCTCTATTACAATCACTCCATTTTCAAGAAAAATGCGATGGACCTCGGCCCCATTCTCAAACTTAGCAACGGATAGGTAATCGATGCCGACAAGCCTTATTCCACGCCCAACAAGATAATTTGCAGCATCCACCGTAAAATAGACGTAGTTTGGAGTAAACTCGTCACTTTCCCAAAGTTTTGAGTTTCTTGTCTTAAATAAAACTCGCCTGCGGTCAGCAAGCTTTAGCCCCTCTAGGTCATCCCTTGTAATTTTCTCCTTCACATCTAACTCAAAAACAGCTACTTCTCCGATAAGTATGTCAAGCGGCAGTTTGTCGACTGTGCCAGCGCCGAGCACAAAATGTGCCGGCGCATCTACATGAGTCCCAACATGGCTACCCATTCGTATTACTGATGCCTCATAAGCAGCCCCAGCCTTAATTGAGCGAATAAGGCTTCTCTCAAAACCCGGGTCTCCGGGCCATGTAGGCATAGACTCGCGAATAGGTATACTTATGTCGTAGATTCTACGCTGATTCATTTTCCCAATTGGCTACTTGGCTAAATAGCTGTCCTTAATTCGACATTCGCAATTCGCAATTTACTTCATTCTCTAGACCAGATTAGCAAAACCGGCCGATCCATCTCTCTTAACAGTTTTTTAACTGTCTCGGCACGACCCGGCTCAAGATGGCCGTGCCAACCCAAAGCTATGAGGTCATCACTGTTTTCAGCGGCAAACCTGATCATAACATCTGCCGGCTCGCCTTCACGCTCAAACAGCCTCAACTCTATACCGGGAGGCCGCTGAGCGTAAAATCGCTCTATAAATTCTGCAGACCATGCAGCCCAGTCATAGCCTGCATGGTCCAAATACCTTGGTGGAGGAAGTGCTCCTACCTCAGTTGGTGGCTTCCGACCAGCTACGCCAATATTTAAAATATCAATATCGGCACCCGTAAGTTCTGCCAACCGGTACACCTGGGTCATAACAGCAGCTGCAGTCGGTGTGCCATCCTGGGGAACCAGCATCTTGGTCGGCCTCCAGTCCGGACCCGGCAGCTTCTCAAGATCAGGTCGAATAACCATAACCGGATTGATGGCACGCTGGACTATCCCCAGCGTTATACTGCCTAATAATCTCTCGGGATTGTAAGACAAACCGTGGCTGGACATTACAATCATTTGCGTATCAACGCTTGCAGCAAATCTAAGAATGCCGTCAACAACATCGGCGTTAATGATTTGGTGAAGCGAGAAGTCCTTGACTTCAATTCGCCCAATTTTAAGTTTTTTAAGAAGCTCTTCTTCGGTCATCTGCTTATCGGTCACATGGACGATATAAAGCAAGGCTCCCATGATGTTCGTCATGGCCTCGGCCGCGCCAAAAGCCTTTACTGCGGCTTCTGATCCATCAAGAGGTATTATTACAACCGGTCTGTCTTTCATGCTGCACCTTTTTGTCCTGCCTCCGTAAACTCTCTCCAGGTCGAACCATCCCAGCTGGATACGTAGACCCCACCGCGCGATAGCACCTGTATTGTCTTTTTAAATATGCCCACTTTTGCCTCGCCTTTATCGCCGACAGTAATGGTGATCTGCTTATCACGCTCTATATCAAAATCTAAGCGATTCCCATGCCATAAAAGCGTAAACTTTATCCGCTTCCACAGCATTGGAAGTTTAGGATATATATATAAACCCTCGACTTCGTTTCTTAAGCCGACAAAGCCCATAATAAACTGTTGCCAGAGACCGCCCAGAGCTGCGGCATGAACCCCGCCTGCCGCATTACCCATGTTGTTGGACAGATCAATTGTGCCAGCCTGGTGAAGATAACTTAACGCAAGCGTGGTCAATCCCAGCCTTGCCGCCACCAACCCATAGATACTAGGTGAGAGCGAACTTCCATGACCAGTACGTCGCTCGTAATATTCAAAATTTTCCTTAATTACCTCTTCGCTAAACTCGTTCTCCAAAAGATATAGAAGCATCACTACATCTGCTTGTTTAACCGCCTGGGAAGAGGCAATCGCATCTCGGCCAAGAATCGTATCAAGTGCACCAGTGCGCTCCTCATAATCGTAAACGTTGATATCGTTAAGATCGAAATAACCTTCGAACTGCTCTATAAGCCTGCCTTTCATGTTTCGGTACATATTACGTGAAACGTCTTCCCATGCGTCCATCTCAAGATAGTCAAATTCGATCTTCTCTTTCAGTCTTGCCCAGGCTTGCGGGTGAGCTTCTCGCATATAACGTATAGCATCAATTGCTCTATCTATATTCCAGGCAGCCATCATATTCGTGTACATATTATCGTTCACAATTTCATGGTATTCGTCAGGACCCTCAATATTTAAAATGTGATATATGCCCTCCTCGTCCTTTTCAACACGGCTGACCCAAAAACGCGCAGTCTCAATTAAAATTTCCGCCCCTGCATTGGTAAAGAACTCATCGTCATTGGTTGCAATCCAGTACTGCCATGTACCGTAAGCCACAGCAGCATTTATATGCTGCTCCATCTTGCCGGTAAGGATAAGAATAACTTCTCCGGTTGGTGCAACAACATACTCGGGTGTCATCTCTTCTCCGGTTATTGTCGACTCCCAGGCAAATAGTGCACCTTTTAAGCCCAGCTCCTGCGCTTCTTTTCGGGCGCCGGGCAAAGTATGATAGCGATACATGAGCATGGCCTTGGCGGTAGGTGGATGTGTATAGATAAAGAAGGGCAGCATGAACATATCGGCATCCCAGAAGATATGCCCTTTATAAATGGTGCCGGTAAGCGTCCGCGCACTGATCGAAACGCGTTCGTCAAAAGGATTCCCTGCAATAATTAAGTGATAGCAGGCAAAATTAGCCCACCGCTGCGCCTCTGCATCATCTTCGATTTTAATAGCCGCAACGTCCCAGCGCTCTTGCCAAGTATTTACTTGTTCAAGAAGCATTTCGTCGAAGCCACGAGCCGCATAATCATACACGCTTGAACTCGCAGATTTTATCGGGTCACCGACATCCCTGGATGTATAAATCGAGACAAATTTATCTATCTCTATTACCTGGCCAGGGTTGGCTTGCCATCTCCAGTCCTCGCTTACGCCGGTCTTGTTTATAAAAGTGCGGTAAAATTGCCTTACCGCTCCCGGCGCAACGCGGCTTATCTGAGCCTGTGCGATTGTGTAACCGGTATACCTTGTCTTCGTAACCATAAGTACGCCCTCATTGTCTTTAAGGGTGCGCAATTCAACTGGCTTTGATGTCAGGCCCGCTTTTTGTGCCATCTGCAAACCCGTCTCTACTCGAATCTCACCCCGGTAGTTCTCTGGAACTACCGAAATCCTCATAAGCATAGCGTGGGGTTCAGCCAGCGAAGCAAAGTGCAAAAACTTTATCGTGGTAATGCGCCCATGTTCTCCCCGATGTCGCCATTCTCGCCTGAGTATCCCTCTCTTCATGTCTAGGATTCGCCGGTGCTCGATAATGCTTCTTTCGTCTTCAAGCGAAATCTGCACACCGTCTATGCAGATGCGCGTATATAACCAATCGGGTATTATAGAAAGCTCTTCAATCGCGTTTGGCTTTGGCCTGTCGTAGATGCCTGCCAAAAGAGTTGCCGGCTCGGATTCAGGCGTTCGCTCAGCAAGGGAACCGCGTGTACCAAGATATCCGTTTCCGACAGTAAATAGCGACTCGATCTCTCTTTCACGCAACGGCTCGTATCCTTCCTCATTAAGAATAAAAGTCGAGTCGCTCGTCAGGTTGAGCTTTTTATAAAGCTCAACCTGCTCCTTCATCATCTCTGCGAAACAAGAAGGTCCTCCACCAACGTGAATAACTCCCGGAGGCACACCGTTTGGCTCTTTACCGACTGATACATAAGTAATTCCAGCCACGTCGGGTAGATACATTCTAAAATCGCTGCCTTCAAATCCGGCAATTGGACCGAATTCGTCTCCCAGAATAAGGATATCCTCAAAGGGGATGTTGCGTTTTTTGGCCAGCTCTTCCAAAATCCACTTTATTGAATCTGACTTATCGGTAAGGCCAACCTCAATATGTTTTACATCGCTTGTAATACGCGCGTCGTTTAAACCCAACTCTTTGGCATATTTAAACGCCAGGTCAAAAGCTGCCCTCAAGCCACCTTCAAAACCGCCTTTTTTGAGTCGTTCTTCGGTTTTCTCAAGAAGTTCGCCGATTTGCGATTTTGGCGGATTTTCCCATTCTGGGATAAGATCGATTTTTCTCCGGTTCAGGCGGTTGTAGATGATCTCGATATTGACATTCGAGTGCGCCTCGATTTCATGCTTTACCGCTTCTGCTACATTATCTAAAAGTGCATTTTCTTTATCGGTTGCGACTCTTTTAAAAAGTTTCAGGGGTTCTGAATTAACATCAAAACCGTAGACCTCCGAACCCCTATCAGTGCAGACGTACAGAAACTGCTTTTCAGGACCCTTAATTAGAGAACAGAACTGCCGGTCGATATTGCCAAAGTTTGTGCCGGTGATGACTACGATGTAGACGCCAAATTTCATCAGCTCGTTGAGTATCTCGGCCACAGGCCGAGCATCAACCATTCGGTTCTCAACAGCTGTACCATCCCAGTCAAAAGCGATAATCTTAAAAGGATGCTTTTTTATTGCCGGACATTTATCTAGACAATCGCTCAAAATCAATAGCTCCTATTCTTGTTTGATAATGCTTTCTGCCTGTTAATTACTACCCATTTTGCGCTTTTTTTCTCGCAATCGCTCGTTTAACATGAGCTATGATATTTTCAACAGTAAGTCCGTACTTTTGCCAGAGCTCTTTGGGCTCGCCCGATTCTCCAAACATATCTTTAACTGCAACCATCTCCTGCGGTACCGGTAAATTTGCTGCTAAAACCTCGGCTACCGCACTTCCCAGACCGCCGTAGATTTGGTGTTCCTCAACCGTTACCACAGCGCCCGTATCTCGCGCCGCAGAAATAATCATACTAATATCAATCGGCTTAATAGAAGAATTATTTACCACCTGCACTGAAATTCCTTCATCCAACAGCGCTTTTGAAGCCTCAAGAGAAGGATAGACCATTGTGCCGCATGCAATAATCGTGACATCGCTGCCAGCACTTAACATAACTGCTTTTCCAATTTTAAAAGGGGTTTCCAAGGTGGTAAAAACTGGGGTTTTGTCTCTCGCAAGCCGGATATATACAGGTCCATTGTGCCTTGCTGCAGCAAAAACAGCTTTCTTTGTTTCAAGCGCATCGCAAGGAGCAAGAACCACCATGTTGGGCAGGCATCTAGTTATCGCAATATCTTCAAGTGCTTGATGTGTAGCGCCATCCCCTCCGGTCTGCAAACCTGCATGTGAACCGGCTATTTTTACGTTCGCCTTACTATAGCAGATACTCACTCTTACCTGGTCCCAATTTCTACCGGGCGAAAAAACAGCAAACGAGCTCATAAACGGTATTTTACCCTCAAGCGCTAACCCTGCAGCAATGCCAGCCATATTCTGTTCTGCGACCCCGACTTCGATAAACCGCTCAGGGAATTTCTTCGCAAATGCAAGTGTCCTGGTCGATTCAGCAAGATCGGCGCACAACACTACAATTCTCGGATCATCTTTGCCAAGCTCTAGAATCGCCTCGCCATAACCATCACGTGTTGCGGCCCTTTCTATGTCTGGGCTAAATAGCGGCTTAACTAGATAAGCATCTGAATTTACGATTTTAGAGCC
Source organism: Bacillota bacterium (assembly GCA_023511485.1). Taxonomy (NCBI): domain Bacteria; kingdom Bacillati; phylum Bacillota; species Bacillota bacterium. The sequence continues at coordinate 20,165 of JAIMBH010000031.1, forward strand.
CCCTTCAGTAGATCTGGCAGCGTGAATGTGCCAAAGCGCCAAAGTCTGTCTTTTATTTTGACATTGGCACATTCGCTTAAGGTATATCAAAGCCTTGTTTTGCCACTTAACTTTACTATTTTCTGCTCTATCCTTTCGCCCTCTGCCCTTAACTGTTCAAGCGCGACTTCCCCCTGTTCACGGGTCGGTGCTTTACCGTGCCACTCGTAATTGTTTTCCATATAACTCACATCTTTGCCGGCAATAGTATGGCATATAACGACTGTCGGCTTTTCGTAGACCGCCTTAGCCTCCTGACATGCCGCCACTATTTCACGCACGCTATGTCCGTTTATTTCAATGACATGCCACTTCATTGCTTCATACTTATCCTTAAACGGTTCGAGGGGTAATATATCCTCCGTGTGCCCATCAATTTGGATATTGTTCCTGTCTATAAGAGCCGTTAAATTTCTCAACCTGCGATCCCCCGCAAACATCACTGCTTCCCAGGTTTGGCCTTCATTATGTTCGCCATCACTCATAACGCAATAAACACGATATCCTTTACCATCTAAAAGTCCGGCAATGCTTCTGCCAATCGCCTGAGAAAGCCCCTGACCCAGGGGCCCGCCGGTATTTTCGATACCGGCTAGCGACGTGTTATGCGGGTGACCCTGCAGCCTGGAACCAATCTTTCTGTATGTCAGGAGCTCTTCAACCGGAAAGTAGCCTGCACGAGCCATCGCCGCATAGAGGATTGCACAGATATGCCCGTTTGACAAGATCAACCGGTCACGCTCGCCCCAGGACGGATTTGCCGGATCATGTTTCATAATATGGAAGTAAAGTGCAGCGAAAACCTCGGCCATCCCCAGTGGACCAGCTGCATGGCCGCTTCCCGCTGAAAGCAGCATTCTTATGACATCTTGCCTGAGTGTGTTGGCGATTCTCTCTATCTTCAGCTCTTCAATATCAGATATCGCCAGCATACTCACCCCCATCAGGCACAGCAGTGTCTCACTTTTCGATCAACCTCTGAAACTCTAAAAAAGACATAGCCGGCTCGGAAGCATCAAATATCGCACGACCCACGCAAATAAAATCCGGTTCGACGCCCATAATCATATCTAAGTTCTCAAGCGTAATCCCTCCGTCCAACCCCACCTCAGCCGACATACAAAACGACTTAAACTCGTATATGTTTTCCAGCACCTCTACATGAAAAGGCGATCCGTAAACTGCAGGATCTACTGCAAGAAATAGAACCGCATCAACTTCACTGGCCAGATCCATAAACTCATCGAGCTGGGTGTGTGGGAGAATCGCTAAGCCGGCCTGCATGCCCATGTCCTTAATTTGCCTGATGATAGAATGGTGGTCGCTTACCGCCTCGTAATGAAAAAACGCTCTTCTGAAAGCAGTACCCTCAAGAGGCTTAAGATACGATATCGGGTCTTTTACCATTAGATGTGCTTCCATCTTGAGACTCGTCTTAACTTCTGCAACATCAACCGGCGAGACAGTGCTCGAGCGAACGAACTTGCCATCCATGAAATCAACCTGGACGTAATCCGCAAATGACTCGGCTTGAGCAATTTTACGACCGTAATCCTCGATATTTTCGGAAAGCACAACTGGTATTAACTTCATATCGCCTCTCTGTTTTACGGCTATTTCGGGTTTGTTATCATACATTCCCTAATGCCTGACACATCAACCATGATAAATAGGGGCCAGGGATCAGATATACAGGGTTCTGAACTTTATGAAGGCCCTTATAAATAAACTATCTCGTCCTAAAATGCCAATCCAAATTGATGTGCCTGCCATCTGCTGCAGCACGAACAATTATGCGGTAGACAGCCCTGTTTCTAAGCGGATACTTAGGTATTACCGCAAGCGTATCTTGGATATGTTTATCCGAGAATGGAAGCAATTTATAAAACTTGACAGCATCACCCTGCTCGTCAAACAACTTAATATCTTTTACAATGATATTTTTGTAGCCGCTGAAAGTTACTGTAACCGGATAGCCAACAGGATATTTTTTGCCGGGAAGCGGGTCTGGAATTTCATCGCCCGTGAACTCTATGGGCACGTTATATTGCCCGTTGACAGGATAGCAGATGATCTGCCTCCTGATTGGAAAGCCTGGGTTTGCAAAGTCCATTACATAGGTTACTCTACCTCCTTTTTTGCTGGCCCCAAAACCGGCCTCATATATATTAGGGCTCAATATAGCAAGACGGTGATAGACAGTATCAATCCAGCTATCGACCGCCCACTCAGGGTCTATACTTAAAGGGTAACTGCTTGATACCCAGCGCACACTGCATACCTCGGTCGCATAGGTAAATTGCCTATAGTCAAAGGATCTCATCCTATCCCAAGGCCAAACGCCGGAGAAACCTGCTTGTCCGCTTCTTTCTGTATGCCCTGAAAGACCGTGTCTGTTATTATACTCAGCGTGCGCCTGAGCTGCCCTGTTTAAATTGTTGTTCAAAGTCACCTGTTCAAGTCCGGCTAAATTTCGGTAATAGTTCGCTCTTCCAGCTGCGATACTCTGATGTTCGGTTAGATACAGCTCCGGCGCTAACTCAGGCTCTGTAGTTACAGAAGGCAGGTCAAGCCCCCAGTCCCTGCCAGACAAAAAACCATCCCTGCTGCGCATCCGCAGCATTACAGGCGATATATTTGGTTTTTTACAGGAGACACAGGAACTTGAGATGTTAACGGCCGCTTTCATCCCATCAAGATAAAAAACGGCCGTTAGTATTAAGAAAAAACAAACCGCTAGCGACGCGAATATAAAACCTAACTTGATTAGGCCTATAACCAATCGCTGAATACTGCGCATCCAACCCCCGACTAAACCAACTCTTACCTTAAAGCTAAAACCGGTAATAAACCTACGTTAATATAACCGTTTCATGTATTTTTTAACTGGGTAAGGAAAAAATGTTTTGCGCATAAGGAAAAATACCTGCGTCTCCTTTGCCGATTGGTTGTTGTATTTACTTTTTACGGGAAAAGGTTTGCTGGCAGCTAGAGGGAGGCCGGAAAACTCCGGCCTCCCTCTTATCAAGCCTATAAACTATTTGCTACCGCCAGTTATGCGCTAGTTATGCGGCCATACGTTCACGTTCTGCCCTCTCCATTGCCTGCGACCTGCTCAGTCTGCGGGAGCCAAGCCATCCTCCAAGAATCGCCGTACCAAGAGACAATAGTGCCGCTAGTAAGAACCATCCGGCTCCGGCTGCGGTTACATCAACTAGCGTACTTACATCTGCAGGTGTAACACTTATTGCAGGAAGAATGCCTCTTATAAACGCTGCGATGTTGGTGCCAAAACCAAGAATTCCGGTTATACCAAGCGAGCTTAGCAGTATACCGGCTACTAACGAAAATGCCCATACCGTTACGCCGTGCCATATCCCATCGCTTATGTACTGCACCATGGCAAGTCTAGAGGTGACAAATGCGCCAACAAAAAGTGCGATCAATGCGCCAATTGCCGTCCATATGCCAATATTTGTAAGAATATTCCGCAGCCCTGCCAGGTTTGTCACATCTACCGCAGCAAGACCGATCAAGGTAACCAGTGCTGCAATAACTAACTCAGTTGCTATTGCAACGAATACGCCTGCGAATATTGAACCCCAGCTCAGGCGGCTATACCAGGCAGGCACATAACCGCCTCTAAACATTGGGTACACTGCTCCCATTTCTTCACGAGGAGCCATACCCGTTTCCGGCACAGCTCTTGCCTCTGGTTTGCGTTCTGCCTCAGCCATTTTATCTGCCTCCTTACTTTTATAGTCTCTCCTGTAATTTTACCCACATATATTCAATTAACCCGATGCCTTAAATAACATTAATTTCCATGCAAATGAAAAATGGGGTGTTGAGCCCAACTAAATAAATATTTTTAAGGCAAACAAAAGGCAGATAACTTCATAGATAAACCAAACATCTCAAAAACAAGCGGTCAAAAAATTGAAGAAAAATCAAAGAATAACTTGATTTCAGGTTTATGAATCAGAGAAGAGCGCTAAGCGCTAGAGGGTTTTAAAAATATTGTAAAAAAAGTGCAGCCCCCGGGCAGTGGTACTATCTCCCCCACCGTATTATTTTTCTTTCATTCCCGGGGCTATTAGCTGCACTATCTATGCTTATATATCGGGCTCTCAGGAAGGATACTTTAGCAAATTTTGGAAAATTTTTAGGATTAAAACAGAAAAAGACCGGGGGTTTGGTAATTCAATAAAGTTGAATTATTATCTCGATTTGGGATAATAGTTAAAGAAATTCAAAATAAAAAGGGCGTTTAGCTCAGCGGGAGAGCACTACCTTCACACGGTAGGGGTCACTGGTTCAAATCCAGTAACGCCCACCTGGTTCAAATCCAATAGTGTCCAAAAATCTAGATTTTGCTTTTCCTTCTTATGAAGCTTGATTTTAAATAATCAAGCTTCATTATATAATCAGGCCATGGCAAAGAGATGGCTCGTTACAGGTATCCTCATAGCCCTGTTTTTGACTCCCGCCCTTATCGCTATACTTGCACTTCAAAATCCAGAATGGGCAAGCAGCCCGATGATGAAAAGTATCGCTTCAGAGTTCTCCAGCTTTATCCTCTCCCGTTTCAATATCGTGTCGATACCCAATGGACAAATCCTGGGTCCGGTTGCAAACCTTGCCTCCCCAAAGCGCCGTGCACTGGAATCGGGAAAGGTATGGGTGATCACCGCAACCGAGATTGCAGGCAAAACCTATAAGAACCCGCCAAATTTTAAAGATTATTATGTTGTGGCAACTATCGAACCCGTTGACCTTCAGCAAAAGAGCCCTAAAGAGAGACGAAAAATAATACAAGCTGTAGATAACTTCGCAATAGAAGAAAAGATAGATGCAATTGTTGAGGCAACTTCTGCAGATACAGCTAGGGCAAACTCATGGGGTATGAGAGAGGCCGAAAAACTTCGCGAAGCTGGGGTCATCCGGTGTGTAATGTTTGACGGCGGACACCATGTTGCAACGCTCCCACTTGAGCCAGACATCCTCCTTGTATCAACCACCTACTATAAAGGAAAGCCTTATGCTAGCCATTGGTTTACAAGGGATTCAGTACCTACCTGGAAATTACGGGGCGTCCTCAACAGCGAGGCTATAAGTAGCGTGATCGCTGAATTTCCGCGCAATGGATTACCCATCAAAAACCCAGGCGCAATGGCAAACCTTGCTGCTCAAGCCATCCTGAACATAGTTAAGGCGTACCCAAAAGAGAAGGAGGTATTGCATTTTAAGAAAATTAAGAAAAGCCCAGAATCTGCCATTGGTGGTGGGGAGTCTGGCATCAGAAAAGCGTCTCTTTTCATGTCGCTAGAAGTCAGCACAGATTATAACGAGCAAAGCCTGCTCGACAGAGTTACGTCTGAAATCAAGAAGCGCGAATGCAGCGATAAGAAAATCGAGCACGTCTATATCGGGCTTAGCTTCGGCTCGAGTAAGTTCCCGTTCAGAAGTAGGAAGGTAAATTTTAGTATGGACGACCTGGAGAATTTGATCAATAAGCGATTTCCGTATAAAGTAACAATCTTGTCTGAGCCCGTTAGCACCTGGGATATATATTTAAGCAGGGTAGGATTGTAGTGATTTATAGTTAAACGTTTCCTATATTCCTATTGCCAATCGGTCGGAAAGAGAGCTTGGGAGCCCTGCCAGAAGCATCTTCTGCTGAGTCACCTCAACTGGATATTCAATACGGTGAAATTCTATCCGGTAGTTATCTGTATCGAAAACCATATAGCTGGCCCGGGGGTCGCCATCTCGAGGTTGGCCAACACTTCCCGGGTTGATCAGGTACTTAACACCCTGCCTATCAAGTTCAAAAACCTGACCGTTGCTTAAATGTATGTATTCAACCGGAGCGCTCCCTGCCTTCATAAACATAAGAGGTATGTGCGAATGACCAACAAAAACAATAGAGGCTTGAACTTCAGAGAAGACCTCGTCGGCCTGCCAAGATGATAATATGTACTCCCATATATCTTTCCCTGGGCTACCATGGACAAGAATAACGCCAGGTATCGGCTCGATTGAGATGGGAAGTGACTGCAAAAAGGCAAGTTGATCCTTATTTAAATGGTTTCGGTTCCATTTGCAGGCCTCAGCTGCCTCTGCACTAAATGCACTTATATCAATATCTTGCAGGACGCATAGGTCATGGTTGCCGATAACGCTGTTGTTCTTCAGGGATTTCATTAAATCAACACATATGCCGGGGTCAGAACCATAGCCAACTATATCCCCCAGGCACCATAACTCCCCAACATTGCTCAGACGGTCAAGTACGCTAGTTAGCGCTTCTGCATTGCTATGGATGTCCGCTATTAAGCCGACCAACATTTCACTTAATTCCTTTTTCCCTGGCCCACTCATCCAATAATCTATATGCTTCTTCCTTGGTCTCTATTTTTCCTTCAAGTTTGGCATCAAGTAAGAGGCGAAGTGCTTCTCCAATTAACGGACCCGGCTGCAGGCCGAGATATTGCATTACCTCATGACCGTCTATCGGTGGCCTGATCTTTGCCGTCTCCTCTGCCTCTTCGAGTTTGATTATCCGCTCCTCAAGTTCATCAAGAACACTCAAGGCCTGCCTCATCTTGCGCGGGTTCTTAGTCGTGCAGTCAGCACGAATTAGCGCGTTTAACTTTCCGCGCAGTTCTCCTGCATCACGGATATATCTTCTAACTGCTTTATCCGACCAGCCCATCCTGTATGTGTAGACCCGCATATGAAGATAGATTAGCCTGGTCACCTCACCAACAATCGCATTAGGATATTTTAACGCCCGCAACCTTCTCTTAGCGATATGCATGCCGACTATATCATGGTTATAGAAGGTAACTTTGCCCTCGATTATCTCTTTGGTTTCGGGTTTTCCTATGTCATGAAAAAGTGCGGCTAGACGAAGGGCTAAGTCCGGCTCGACCCGCTCAACAACCGTTAAGGTATGCTCCAGCACATCTTTATGGTGGTATTCCGGATCTTGCGTAATCTTTAAGCTTTCCAACTCGGAGATAAACTTTGCGCTCAATCCTGTGCTGAGAATCAGGCGAAGCGCCTTCGCCGGTTCGCGACCGATAAGTATCCGGGAAAATTCATCTCTTATACGTTCAGTAGATACCCTGGTAAGCTCGTCTTTATATACAGTTATAGCCTCTTCGACCTCAGGTGAAAGATGCATGCCCATGTTGGATACAAAACGGATTGCTCTCATCATCCTTAAAGGGTCGTCGGTGAAACTTTGTTCTGGGCTTATCGGGGTACGAATCATCCGTTTAATAAGGTCCCTTTGTCCGCCAAATGGATCGATCAGATTCCCCTGAGGTAGCTCGACCGCCATAGCGTTGATCGTAAAATCGCGCCTTGATAAATCAAATTCGATGCTCGTATCAAAAGTGACCACAGGGTGGCGGCTCTCATCGAGATAGACCTCTTTTCTTAGCGTAGTTATTTCGATTTTAAGGTGACCTTTAGTTAAACCAATGGTTCCAAACCTTATACCGACCGTCCACAAGTTATCTGCCCAAGGTTTTACAATCTCAATGACTTGTTCAGGTCTGGCATCGGTTGCAAAATCAAGATCCTCATGAAATTGCCCCAGAAGGGCATCACGCACCGTTCCTCCGACAAGATACAGTTTCTTGCCAGCCTTTTCAAATAACCGGCTTAACTCCCTAACTATTGGATGCTCAAATATTGGTACCAGATTATCTATATTTAAAGGCTGTTCTATCTTAAGTCCTCCTCACTTTATGTAAAGCCAGTTTCACCAGCTAATATCACTAATTTACCAGATGGCAGGCAATGATATAACCCCTCCTGCATATTAATTAGTATATCTAAGTATCTAAACGGGCCTTTGGGACGCCTTAAAGCCAGGCCACTCCAGCAAGCTACCGGATCAAGCTATTGAATCGCACCTTGTCCAGCACCTTGCTCACCGCAAATTCGCATCCATAGCCAGTCTCCTCCCCAGCTATACTGTGCTTTGATACTGTGCTTTGCCATAAAGACGGGCATGTCGATGCCGGTTTTACATAATCACCATTTTTCTACCCAAACATAGGCGTTGGCGCTCATTGGCGCAATATCGAGTCTCTTAAAGGAACGGATAAATATTAGCCAGGTTGATGTGATTTTTTAGAGAGCTGATGTAATGATTAGAGTAGGCTTTTCGGCAAGGCCGCTTGAGAAGAACCTAAAAAATCCCAGGCCGGACGGCCTTGGTGAGTACAGAAGAACACTCGAGATAATAAAGGCTTGTAGCAGATGGGGTTTAAGATATTACAATATGCCTCCCGAGACTATCGGCTGGGGTGACTACTCTAAATACCAACCTAGCGCCCAAGAGGTCGAGCAAAAATTTGCCGACTTACTATCCGAGATTCGGGTCCTCGGCAAGGTCTTTGATATAAAATTTAGCTTTCATGCGCGAAATTCTGCCGTCCTAACATCGCCAGATAAGAGAATTTTCGAAAAATCGATAAGAGAAATCATGGCTCTTCGCAAAGTCCTTGAACTTGTAGATGGCTTAGCCGTCTATATTCACCCCGGCTATACCCACGGCAACAAATCTGAAGCCAAGAACCGCTTGATCGACGCGTTAAACAGCCTGCCTGAAAGCCCTGTTTCAATTGGCCTTGAGGTCGATGATGTAGGAATCGGCGACCTTGACACTGTCCTTCATACCTGTGCAAATACAAGAGGGGTAGATCCGGTAATCGATTGGGGCCATATTTGGGGCCGTGGCTATAAGCTAGAATCGACCGATGACTACCTATCATCAGTTATCTCTATTGCCGAGCCTTACTGGACCAACCATGCCTATTTCCACTTCTCTGCGGTGTGGAGGCGAAAACACATCCCGCTTGACCTGAACCTTCCCGACTACCGTATATTCGCTGAAGCCATGAGAATCTATGCAAACAGTACCGAAAAAGAAGTCATAATACTTGTCGAGAGCCCACTTAGAGAAAACGATGCTATCTTAAACCAAAAAACAATTCTTGGCGAAGCTTAA
>JAIMBH010000032.1 GCA_023511485.1 Bacillota bacterium
TACCGGCAGCGGTTTAGCTTGAGCGGTTTATCACTTAAGAACTGCTTTTATCTGTCCAAAGAAACCCGGTCACCTCATCTAATTTGCAGTTGTGTAGATTTATTGATCCTTAATGGTTAGTTATTCAATTATTCAGTTTTTCAGAAACGTCCCTGGTACTACATGATAAGCCTCCCGTCGGTGACATCTTAACCCGGCCTTATTGCCGAGTTACGATCATCATACCGAGTGGTTGCCCACCATGTTAACTCTTCCTATCCCCCTCTTCCTGTGTCGGTTTTTGAAGGTGAACTCTCGTCAAGTTCTCGCTGGTGCTTTAACGCTGCTCACCTGATAAATCTAACTTCATATCCACAATCTTTAGCAAAATAGGCAATCTTTCTCCAATAGTGACCGGTTGGCTCCATTCCAATTAGCACATCTTTTAAACAAAAGCTTGCTTTTGCTTCTTCGGTAATCTTCACAAAATAATCAAATCCCCGCCTTGTGTTGTAGACCTTCGGATATTTGCCCAACACTTCACCATCTTTGTTCATAAGACATAGTGCATTAAATTCACAACCTATATCCATTCCTATCACCAGCGTTTCTTTCGTTATTCTTTGACGTCTCTCAAACTGCTTGTTAAAATGTTTTCCAATCATGGCAATTACCTCCTCTGTTAAGGCCTTGTCAATGACTAAATTTCTTCTTAACAGATTGTAATTGCCATGTATTTTTTGCAAGCCTTTCGCTTTCTTATAGTAAGCTCCATTTCTAAAGGTGTCTTATTTTTCTGTCCGGATCAAGGGGTTCACTCCAAAGCTCCACCGGGTAACGTGGCCCATGGGGTCGGTTTCAGCTGTTTTGTTTCCCATTGCGTCGTATGAGTAGTAAAATACTCTTTCTTTTGCTGCCTTGGCTTCTTTCTTGGACTTTACGTTAAAGTTCTCATCATAGGTGTAAGTTGTGGTAAGCCCTGCTGCATCGGTAACCTGCGTTATATTCCAGTTGCCGTCATAAGTGTAAGTTGTGTCGTTGCCTCTTGCATCTTTTTCGACAAATTTGTTCTCACTTGGGGCGTATGTATATGTAGTTGCTAAAGTAGTTCCATTACCCGGATATTCTTTAACTGATGCAAGTTTTTCTGCCTCATAGACAAACTCAGCTGTGTTTTTGCCCTTGGCTGCACCTTTTGGATCTTTTAAAGAGGTAAGCTTGTGGTCTTGGCTATATCCATATTTAGTGCTTCGACCCATCGGGTCTATCACCTCAGTAAGGTTGTCACTCGTATCGTATATATATCTCCAGACAAGGTTGCCGTAGTCGGTTGCAGCAACAACAGCGGTCTCAAGTTTTCCAGTATTTTGGTTGTAATTTAATATTATCCCCTGGTTTGACGGGTTCGATGGGTCCTTTATGCTAAGCAGTCTTTGCAGGGCATCAAACTGATACACCACCTTATTGTTCTCCCTGTCTTGAACTGTTATCGTCCTGTTTTTTCTATCAAATGTAAATCTAGTTAAGTCTTTTTGCCTTAGGGTAAAGGTGTCATCGGGGTTTTTGGTTAAGATATCATATACTCCGGCTGGGCTTTCGTAAGTTCCGTTTAGCCCTTTTGTAAAGCGGTGCTTGGCTCCATCACCGTCAATTATTGCCACTGTGCCATCGCTATATTCAGCTAACTCAGGAACTGCTATTCTCCAGCCCCAGCCCAGTGGCCCATTTACCTTTAGCTGGCTGTTATATACTCGGGAGAGGTTTAGCCCAAAGCCTTTGCTTGTTCGCATGATGTCGTCTTCGGTCACAACGAAGTTCCCGTTTGCGATATTTACCTTGCCGTATCTATTGTCTACCATGCCGAAGTGGTCAACACCCATGCCATACCCGACGTTATCAATAACAGCGTTAACCGTTGCTATGCTATAGTTTCCGGCTAAGTCATAGTCGGCTACGGTAAAGATGTGCTCTCCATCTGGGAGCCATGATGAGTTAAGATCAAAAGAGGCAGGGTTAATGCCAAACGAGAAAGCCCGCGGAATTTTATCATCTGTGCCATTCTTTGTCGTAGTAAACTGCATGGTGTTTGCATAAGTACTGTTTGACTCAACTGCAGTCACCGTTATGGTACTATCTCCTGAGAAGATAGCCCCAGCAGTTGGGCTGGTAAAGGAGACTGCTGGTGCGGTAGAGTCTGTGTTTGTCCCTTGTACTTGAGTTGAATAGTTGCCGCCTCTGTCATATGCGCGCACACGGGCTACTTTATAGCTGTAGCCGTAGGGTTCATTAAAGGTGGCGGTGTGCGCCGCCCCGGAAGATGTATGCGCCACCTGCTTCATATCCGTTGTGGTTGCCCCTGTTAGAAGATTGGTTTTGTCTAGCTCAACTATGTAGTGGCTCATCCCATAGTTTGAGCCAGTTGCGGGGTCAGAGACACCAGTCCAAGTTACGTTTACTTTTGCCATATCTGCACTATAAGCTGCTGCACTAACCGATACATTGGTTGGATTTTGAGGCGCAGTTCTATCGGGTATATATGGGCAAGTGCAGTTTGCCCACATATCTGTCTCGCTGCACCAGTTGTATGCAGTGACTCTGAACCAAAAGTTCTGGTTAGAGGGGTAGCTTCCACCAGAGTTTCTGTAGACCGGGCTTGGGTCATCTGCTAGCTCTGCCCCTGCCCCATCATGGTGCAGAGCATACCTTCCGGCTGCTATCTCGCTTGGTGTTGGCCAGATTCGCTTGCCTTGCGTGGACCAGCTAGTTGTGTTTCCAACATCAAAGGCCTCATAATTCCTGCCGTTATAGATCCAGAGCTTGTATCCAGCTGCTCCGGGGACCGCACCCCAGGATAGATTCACATACCCGTTTTTGCTGTTTACCGCATTGCCATAGGCTGAAGAGCTGATCGATGGAGGGTCGTAGTACTCAACGTAGAGGTGAGGCACTCCCCAGCCTGTCTCGCAAGCATTAAATTTTTTCCACCAGTAGGCGCCGTTGCCGGCTGAGTGAAGTTTAAAGCCAAAGTTGCCACGTCTTCCCATAACCCAGTCGGCAGCAATATCGGTAAATCCAAAGCCTACCCAGTTGTTCTCAGTGGCCCAGTTCCAGTGCGTATAAGAGCTGCTTGGCTGGTTGTTCCAGGTAACCCCAGTTGGAGACCAGTCCCAGTTTGCAATATCTGCATAGGCCTCCTTAGGTGTTGAGTGAACATAAGACCAGCGGCAATACGCATAAAAGACCGCATTGTGGATCAGCTTTCCGCGAAGGGGTGAGACATCCATCTTTACGAAAGAGTGGTTCCACCCTGTTGAGGAGTCAATATAGCCGGTCTTTAACTCATAGATGCCAAGGGTGGAGTTCCACCTAGCATCATAGTTGTTGTTTGGATATGCGCTAGTTACATAGGCGTCATCCCAGACGTTGTTATTTGCCGTATTTAAATCTATAGTCGGGTCGATATAGACGGGATAGACTCTCTCCGGGGCTTTAAGCCACTTATCATCTGCAGTAATCGTTATGTAGGTGTTTGCCCCTTTCTGGATAACATCGGCGGTGACGTTGTCTGACCTTGCACTTTCACCGGAGCCAGAGTCAACGTTTGAATCCATCATAAAGGGCTTTGGAATATTGAAGAGTTTTTCGCCTGTTGCCTTTTTGTAAAAGCCGATTGAGCCGTCTACTTCTTTTTGCGCATCAACACCGGCAGTCTTTAGTTCAAAGGTAAAAGAGTTTTTACCGGTGTATTTTTTAAGGATAATGTCTTCTTTTACTCCAATGCCTGTTATTATCTCTCGAAGATCAGTGTCAGGTAGAATATTTTCATAAGTGATTTTCTCTCCTTCAACCTTGGGGGTGGCATCTGCGGCCTCATCTTCAGCAAGAGACTGGGTTACTTTTGCACCACTGTATTCAAAGGAGGCTAACTCAGAAGATTTGCCTTTTGCTCCAAAGCGAGCTTTAAAAGGCCCTGCGGTGTTTTCAAAGCCACCGGCTCCTGATGGCTTGATCTTTGCATCGATCTCTTTCCAGCTGCCATTTTCTTGGTAGTGTATGGGGGCTTGGTATATCTCCATAGCGTACTTGCCATTTCCAAGGTCATATGTCTTTGTTTTCTCAGTTCTTTTTTCAACTATCTCTTTTTTCTCTAGTTTTGCGGCAGCTTGTGAGGCAGAAGTTATATTTTCTGCAGCCAGGGCAGTGGAGATATTATTGCCCCAAATATTAAATACGGGTTGCGGAATCAATCCAAAAACTAGGCCAATTACCAAAATCGCTACAACACTTAATTTACACCTTGCCCATTTCTTGCCAAAAAAGAAACTAGCCATACTAATCAAACTCCTTCCCATGCTTGCAGCTTCTGCCATTCATCTTCAACTTATGGATTAAGACGCAGCGTATACTAACAATTCATACGGCTTTCCGGTCTGCTACCTACTGCTCGCAAGCCTAGCAAAAAAAAGACGTGTGTCAACTGTAGCATGGAATATTTATCTAATGTGTTTAGTGGTTGTTAACTTTAGCGTTTATAGCTTGTAAAGTGATGATTGCGGTAAAAAGTTTTGTTCGTATAGCAACGTCCCCAATACTGCAATACTGAGCGATACGGTGGTCGCAATCAGCTAAATACGCAGCGGTCACTATTATCTCCAGTCATCAGCCGCCCAAAGCATAAAAGGAGATTCGGGGTATTCGTTATAGTTCGGCGCGCTGTTATTTTCGCTAATAATCCTCCACGATCCATCGACCTGTCGAAGAACGATGTGCTTTGTCATGTTCTCACCTCTAAAGTCATATACAGCACGGGCCCAACCATCGCTTAAGATAAGTTTTTTGATGGCGACATCGCTGTGAGGCTCACGTTTGGCAGCTAAGCTTCTATCCACCAGCATAGAGAAGATCTTCTTATAAATCTTATCGTCTGGTTTATTCGTTAAATCTATGCGCTCTCGGCCATTCCCCTTTTTTATTTCAAGGGATTTCTTAAAAAGCAATATACAATCGACCGCAAAGAAACTGCCAAGCGGACTATTAATCTCTCTACAATAAATTCGCATGATCATCCGCCCCTGTGGGGAAACGACTATACCGCCGTTGTCACCATCATCTCCACGAAAATCAGAGCGATAACTAAGGCTTTTCCAGTTGATTCCATTCTTAGCCGCTTGCCTATAGAACTCACTCCATTCCTTCTCAACCTCTTCATATGGATGGTCTATTCTGTAAGCTGAAGAAGTCATCTTGTAGGCATTCTTAAAGTTACCCGAAAAGAAAGCACGTAAGAAGTAATCTGTTGTTTCACTGGGCTGATATAAATACATTTTTTCATACATAGGGGAGCCATTCCCATCCAGGAGGTTTGGCATAAATTTCTGCGATTCATTTATGCTCGATTTTTTTCCAATAGATTCTTTCTGGCAAGCAATTAAAGTGGTTAATGAAGTTAAAATAATAGCTGTGATAATTATAGATAGGGCTTTCAAATAACTCTTCATATACCTAGAATCCCCTTATCGCTTATTGTGTAATAGTATTGATTAATAACTCTTATAATACATATTATATTGGATGGAGTATTTATTCCCAAGCAGCACCTTACCGCAAAAGATTATCCCTAAGAATTAATGGCTAACCACTTAGATAGGTAACAGCCGTCTAATGCAACACTGTTCAATTATCTCGGCTTATGAGCACTTAATATATGATCTTATAGCGGAAGCAAGAAGTACTTGCCTTTGTTCTTTATGGCTAGTAGCTTCCTTGTATTGCCTTTTTTAAAGGTAGTTCTTATAATTACAGCCTTCTCGTAAGCATTTGACAATATCACTAACCGCTTGACCTCATCGTTTTTTAGCAATACGGCTTCTTTTCTTGGCCAGAGCTTACTATCCTGGTACCAGATATAACTACTGCTTGCTGGCATATAGGATTCTGGGCTCTCCTTAGCAAGCTCAAGGTCTTTTGGTATCATTGAGTCTTCTGTTCGTCTCACTTCTGGTAGGAATAAGTTAACGGCGGCCTTGCGGTCGCTTTTCATAACAAAGCTGTAGTAATCCCGGGCGAGGTGATCTAATTCCTGAAAGTCACTCTTTCTAAGCAGAGGATTGCGGGGTTTTTCCTTCTCACCTGATAGGTACACTTCTACAAAATTGCCCTCAACTCTAATCTTTAAAGTCTGATCTTTTGCCCTGCTTCCTGAGCAACCAACTATAAAAAGCAATAGTGCAATCGATATAAAAGCACTAACCTTAAATCTCAAAAGTATCCTCCTCGAGATAAATAAATTAACCTTAAGAACTAAAACATAGTTTCTAACATCGACATTTTCATGATTTACTATAATTGGATGACAGACAGGGGACTTCAGCCCCTGCTTTAGCTTAAATTATCTTATACCACCCTTTTCGACTGTATAATCAGCTGGCGCCGTAAAGGTAAACTTGTCTTCGCTAATCGAAGGATTAATTTCGACTTTATCGATAAACTGCTCAAATTTCTCATTTCCGGGAAGTGGATGGATAACCAAACCGAGCATTATGCCAGTCTCGCAATCGATGTATACATCCCAATGATCCTCCTTAGCGAGTTCTTTTGGGAAAACAACTTTAAGTTGAACTGCATTTCTGCCGCTAACAGTCGTCAATCCAACCCTCTCTATTGACTTCGCATAGTGCTTTAGCTCTCTTCTTACGAAGTAGCTTGGATTAATATAGTCGTTTATTGGCGTATTAACCAGGAGTTCTCCATCTTCGGCTAGCGTTGGGTCTTTTGCCCTCTCAACTGCCATCCTCTCATCTAGCGCAGCTTTATCCTGCGCTGAGATAGTTGATGCAGGAACATTGTATTCTCTTACCTTCTTAAGAGAGGTCTGCACTATTATCTGTTTATTGCCATTCTTAATGAGAATGCTCGGGCCTTCTTCTGAGCGGTACTTATCTGGCTTTACAACCCAGGTTTTAAACGTGTCAGAGCTATTTCCAGAATTGACATGCCCCTCAACATAAATTCTTTTCCATTTTGTTTTAGATGCTTGTGCAAAATCAAGAACCTCATCAACAGTACTCTCTGCTGTAAGTGGTTTTAGTATGGAAGCTTTCACAGCCTGCGGCTTACTAGTCACACTGCTTATAGCAACACTCATAGTTAATACTATTGCAGCAAAGAGAACGAACCAACCCATCTTTGCATACGATCTCACCCTAATCGCCTCCATGATCTAGTAATAGATTCTTACTGCATCAAAGCAAACTTTTTGGTCAGATGACCATTGATAGCCATCGTGGAAATCTTCCGAACTGACATGTCCGTAACCGCCCTCTGTGCTGTTAAACACGGTATACCAGCCGTGTATACTATACTGATTCACATAGTAGTGAGAATAGTAGCCGCAGAAGTAATTAACCCTTCTTGAAGTGCCATATACTGTAATGTATGCTTGAACATTGCCAGTGGCATAAGGCTGTGCTGGCGTATGCCAAGTGCCAGACTCGCGAGTTGCATTTAGGGTTGCATACGTCCAACCATTGGCAGGATAACACTTCCAATAAGTGCTAGAGTTATCATAACCGCCAGAATATTGCTGAGTCCACTCTGAACCGTAGCGTGAAAATACATCCGGAGTAGACCATCTCCAATCCGAATAGGTTACGCTAGCAGAAGCAATACTCGGCATCAGAAGTGCCAACAAAGCTATTATTAGCGTTAAAGCCATTAATAACTGTTGGACCTTTTTGTTACCCATCAATTTCCCTCCTTTGATTTTCATTCGGATTATCTTAGCTTGAAACTAAGCTCTAGGGGGTGGTCCTAATCTTAAAGATTAGAATTAGAGAAATCACTAACCCCCAATTTAACCACCCCTTACCCTGACTAAGAAACTAAATGCTTATACTGAGGCTTGGATTAATAACTAAAAAGAACGGCTCTTTATGCTCTTAAGACGCAGCGTATAATGATAATTCATATGGCTTTCCGGTCTGCTATCTACTGCTTGCAAGGCTAGCAAAAAGAAAGACGTGTGTCAATTGTCGCATGATATATTTATCTTATGTGTTTAGTGGTTGTTAACTTTAGCGTTTATAGCTTGTGAAGGGATAATTGCGAATGCATCGGGGACGCTTCTGAAAAACTGAATAACACCGAAGTTATTCAGTTTTTCAGAAGCGTCCCCTTGTTCTTGTTCTACTGATTCCCTTTTGGTCATGCTTTTTGGTTTCAACTTAAGCAAAATTTCGTTTTTATTTTTTCATCTCCAACTGGTAGCATAATACTGTAGCCATCCAACAGCCGACAGGCGACAAAATATCTCTGTTAGTTAGTAAAAGAGGCTGTAGCAAGAAAGGACAGAATTGATACCTGTTGAGCTTCGCTTGACCAACTTCATGAGCTACAAAGGTATGGATGAGCCGCTTAACTTCTCATCCATCCACACAGCTGTGCTCTGCGGCCCCAATGGGCATGGCAAAAGCTCGCTACTTGATGCCATCACCTGGGCACTTTGGGGGCGGGCGCGTGGAGTGGACAAGCGTGGCACCGGAACTGACGACCTCATCCACCGCAAAGAAGCGCATATGCAGGTAGAGTTTACATTTGAGCTTGAGGGACAGCTGTACCGCGTACTTCGTGCAAGGCAGCGCAAGGGAAAGTCTGGTGTGAGCAAGCTAGAGTTTCAACTCCTCGATGGTAAGACGCCGCGAGTACTTACTGGCGAGACCATAAACGCAACCCAGGAGGCAATTAACCGAATCTTGCGTATGGATTATGAGACCTTTGTAAACTCGGCATTTATTATGCAGGGCCGCGCAGATGCCTTCATGATGAAAAATGCAAACGAGCGAAAAGAGATACTCTCTGAGATACTTGGTCTTTCCATCTACGATGAGCTTGAGGAGCTTGCCAAGGAAAAGCGCAAGCTGCAAAAAGATCGCCTAAGAGACATCGACAACCAATTCGCCCACATAGATCAAGAACTGGAGCATTTACCTACCTATAAAGAAGATTTAAAGAAAGCAGACGATGAACTTAAAGAAGTACAAACCGAAATCAAGAAAATAGATATAGCCCTGGCAAAGCTAAAAGAGGAAAAAGCATTGCTCGATCTCAAAACGGCAAGGATTTCCGAGCTTAACTCAAACATCAGCAAGGAAAAGAAAAATCTAGCATCAATAGAAGAGCAACTAAATATACTTGAAGAAAACATTGCTAAGGCGCGAGAGCTAGCTGCAAGAAAAGAAGAAATCGAGTCATCTTACCGCGAGCTCGTAGATCTCCGCAAAAAAGAAGAAGAGCTATCAAAAGCCAGCCAGCAGTACAGCGCTCTTGAGCGGCAGGCAGCCGAGTTAAAGCTTGCCATAGAGCAGGCAAAAAGCACCCTTGAGTCAAACATAAAACACCTAAGTCAGCGAAAATCCGAGCTTGACGGGCAAGTATCGCAAAAACCTGCAGTAGAAGCATCTCTCTCATCAACCAGAGCAAAACTTGCCGAAATTGAGAGGCTAGTGCAAGAAAGAGATATTTTGCGGGAGAAATACAGCGAGCTCTCCCGAAAAAAATCCGGCCTTGATGCATCAGTAAAAGCCGATGAGGCAAAGCTTGCCGATCTTAAGAGCCGTCGCAAAATGCTTGACCTTGGTGATTCCTGCCCCCTTTGCAAGAAACCTCTTGAAATGCATGATAGACAAAAGTTGAGTGCTGAGTTCGACAGCGAGATAGCAACACTCACCAGCAAAATTGATAAAGCAAAGATGGAATCGGCCCGAATCGAGCGTGAGCTCTCCCAACTCGAAACCAAAGGTAAAGATTTAACCGAGCAGGTTAAGATTAAAGATAAACTACAAGTTGAAGAAGGAGCATTTGCCGAGAAAATCAAGGCAATTGAGAAAGCAGCAAGCGAGATAGCCTCAATAAACAGAAAACTAAGCGAGCTTAGCCTTAAGTTCTCCCAGAGTCTTTACGCCCAGGATGAGCAGGCAAAACTTTCTCGGCTAACTTCTGAGATGAAAAAGTTGGGCTACTCTTCTGAGGAGCACATAAAGGTAAAGGATAGATTGAAGAAGCTACTTGATTACGAGCAGCTCAAAGCTAATCTAGAGAACGCCCAAAACAATATAAAGATGGGAGAAAACACCATCTCTGCACTGGTAAAACAAAGAGACGCTAAACTGAAAGCCATCGCAGATGACGAGAAAAAGGCAGATGTCCTTACAATTGAGATAGCGTCTCTAAAAGATGTTGCACAAGGCATAGGAGAACTTAGCGCCCGGCTACAAGAGCAAAAAATAATTGAGGATAATATCATCAACGGTAAATCACTTGCTCAAGCAAAAATCGATAGTTGCAAGCAGCTTGAAAAGAAAAAGCGAGATTTATCCAAAGAGCGAAAAGAAGCGGCAAAAGAAGCCGAAATCTACGATAAGCTTGCCTTTGCCTTCAGCAAGAAAGGTATCCAAGCCCTTATTATCGAAAACACCATCCCCGAGATTGAGCAAGAGGCCAATTCACTACTACATAAGCTTACAAACGGTCAGATGAGTCTTCGTTTTGTGACACAAAAGGACCAGCGAAGTGGCGGCGTTGTTGAGACGCTTGACCTTATCATAACCGACGGCGAGCTTGGCGACAGAAAATACGAGCTCTTCTCGGGCGGCGAAGCCTTTAGGATAAACTTTGCAATACGTATTGCGCTCTCAAAACTTCTTGCGCGAAGGGCAGGTGCAAGACTTGAAACGCTAGTTATCGATGAGGGCTTCGGTACTCAAGATGAAGAAGGAAAAGAGAGGCTCATCGAGGCGATAAGCGCAATCCAGGGCGACTTTAAAAAGATAATCGTCATCACGCATCTTGAAGACTTGAAGGAGATTTTTCCCGCAAGGATCGAGGTTATAAAAAAGCGCGGGGTTGGCTCAATTGCAACCGTGATTTAATAAAGGATCGGAGGGGCGAAGTTTAACTTCGCCCCATCTATTGTTAACCTTTATTAAGCAGTGCGGCATAATGCGACACCGCTTATTTAACTTCCCTTATGCCACTTTAACTTTAATCTCTTTGGCTTTCTTCTCCTCAGCCTCAGGCAGGGTTATCATAAGAACCCCGTCTTTGTAAGTTGCTTCTACTTCCTCTGTCTTTACCGGCACCGGAAGGTCAACCATACGCTCAAATGAACCAAAGAACCTCTCCGACCTATAGAAGTTCTCGCGCTTTGCTTCTCTAGTATATTTGCGCTCACCCCTGATTCTCAGGGTGTTATCAACGACAGAGACATCAATGTCTTCAGGATTTACATCGGGGAGGTCTACTGAGACGTATAGCTTGTTTTCCTTCTCATAGATATCTACCGGCGGCATCCATGGGGCTTCCGGTGCTCCTTCCGGCGGTCCAAAAACCCTTTGAAACATCCTGCTCATTTCTTCCTGCATTCGCGAGAGTTCTCGCCACGGATCCCATCTGCGCATTACCATAGATTTCACCTCCTTATTTTTATCTCACAGATATTTTTTACCCGGCTTGATTAACCTATATCAGACGAAAATCGTCTTGCCATGACAGAATCGTTATCTTCCCCATCTCTAACCTTTTAACCCTATTAACAAACCAACCTATGTCTGGCACGGTGAGAGATATAAAGATAAAATATGGGCATAGAATAAGCAGACAAGGAGATTTTATGATAGCAAGAAGAGCCCTTGATATGCCCCCTTTTATCGTCATGGAGATACTTGAGAAAGCGCAAGAGTTAGAAAGACAGGGCAAAAACGTTATACATATGGAAATTGGAGAGCCCGACTTCCCCACCCCTAAAGTAATAAAGGATGCAGGCTGCGAAGCGATACTTACCGGAAAGACTACGTATACCCACAGCATGGGTCTCCTTGAGCTTCGAGAGGCGATCGCCGATCATTACCATGAGCAATATGGGGTTGAGCTATCGCCTGAACAGATAATCGTAACCTCCGGGACGTCACCCGCAATGCTTCTTGTCTTCTCCGCACTGTTGAATCCCAGTCAAAAGGTTATCCTGTCCAACCCGGGCTATGCATGCTACCCAAACTTTGTAAGATTTGCCGATGGCGAGCCTAGCTTTGTAAACGTTTACGAGAAAGATGGTTTTCAATATCGCCCGGAAGATATCAAGGCCGCCCTGGATGATAAGACCAAGGCGATAATGATCAACTCCCCTTCAAACCCAACGGGAAACGTATTGTCGGAGCCGGTTATGCGAGAGATAGCAGCTATTGCGGAAGAGACTTGCGATGGACTCTATATTATATCTGACGAGATATACCACGGATTGGTCTACGAGGGAAAAGCCCACTCAATACTTGAGTTCACTGATAAAGCGTTTGTGTTAAACGGTTTTTCAAAGCTTTATGCAATGACCGGCTGGAGGCTTGGCTACGCCATCGCACCAAAAGAGTTCATCCGCCCCATGCAGAAAATCCAACAGAACCTTTTTATCTCCGCCAATAGTTTTGTGCAGTGGGCGGGTATTGCCGCGCTTAAAAAGACAGCCGCTGACATTGCGCGCATGGTTGCCATATATGACGAACGGCGCAGGTACCTTATCCCAAGACTAAAAGAGATCGGCTTTGGAATAACCGTTGAGCCAACAGGTGCTTTTTATGTTCTTGCCAACGCCAAGCGGTTTGGAGGCGACTCGTATAAGCTTGCGCTCGATATATTAGAGAATGCTCTTGTTGCAGTAACCCCCGGCATCGATTTTGGCAGCAACGCCGAAGGATATTTGCGATTCTCCTACGCCAACTCGCTTGAGAACATCAAAGAGGCGTGCGATAGGCTGGAGAGATATCTATCTTAATAAACATGAGGAATCAGTCTGCAGGTGTGCTTCATATAATCCCTGTACTCGTCCCCGAATTTCATAATCATCATTTTTTCCTCAACCCCCATCCTGTAAACGAACAACGGGATAAGTAAAAGCACGACCAAGAAACCGTACAAGCTGTGAAACAAAAGAGGGATTCCAAGATCGGCTATAAGCGTGCCGATATAACCGGGGTGTCGGATAAACCTGTAAATGCCAGTTTTGATTAACTTTTGGTTTTCTAAGGTTTTCAGAGTATATGTATAAGATCTGCCTAGGGTCCTCTTAGCTATTTGACGTATAGTTGTCCCTGCTAGGACGAGAACCACCCCGATAAAAACTATAATATCAAAATGATAGGTTGGTAATTGTATAAATATGAAATCAAGAGTTGTTACGACTATAACAACTCCCCAGATTATCGATCCGAAAACTATAAATAACCGGTCTTTCTTTCTTATCTCGAGCATTGCTCGATTCTCCAAGAATAAGTTTTGCAGAATCTCAAGATTTTTAAGTCTCTAGTTTATTTTATCCCCCTTGCCTCACCTATTTTTTCACTACTCGTCTATGATGAAGTTTTTTTCATACACCGTTGGGAACATTTCATATCGTAAAAAACTTTTACGATTAAGGAGGAGAACGAGATGAAAAACGTAGTAAACATTGGTGCAAGCAGCTATACAGGAGAGTTTTTGATGCCGCAACTTCTTGCCGATTGGGAAAAGCAGAATCCGGATACCGAGCTAAAAGTCGAGATCTCTGACAGCTCACAGGTGTTTGAACAAGTCTTAGATAGCAAAATCGATGCGGGTATAATCGGCATGTCTCTTGAAAATGAGAGCGTTACAGCAGAGCCATTCCTGCGTAACTACGAGCTAATATTAATAGCTCCTCCCGACCATCCGTTTGCCAAAGGTGAGATAGCTGTAAACGACCTTAAGGGGCAGAATTTTATCTTGCGCGAACCAGGATCAGCAACACGAATGTGGTATCGCGAGATGCTCTCTAGGTACGGGATTACTTTTGATGACCTAAATGTCGTAGCTGAGTTTGATACCTATACCGCAATTATCAAGGCGGTTGAAGCCGGGGCCGGCCTAAGCTTTGTTCTGCGAAAATCTGCGGAAGACTCGCTGAAAGCAGGCAGGGTAAAGGAAGTAAAGATTAAAGATGTGCAGCCCATGATGGGAAGCATTTATATAATATATAACACCGAGTTTCCCATGAGCGATGAGACAAAGATGTTCCTGGACTTTATTGAGGCAGAGAAACCAAAGCTAATGGCCGCATAAGCAAAAAAGGGCGGACTTTGCGTCCGCCCAAGTTTTTTTCCTAAATTTAATAAAAGATCTTCGCCATCTCAAAGACTCGCTCGTCAATTGGGCGCACAGTTAAAGCCTCCTCAAGCGGTATGGATGTAATTTTGTCGCTCCGGATTGCTACCATGCGGTCGAATTGACCTTGCTCAACCAGCTCAACCGCAACAACGCCGAATTGGGTTGCGATAAAGCGGTCAAATGGAGAGGCAATTCCACCTCTCTGCAGGTGCCCGAGGTTCATGAATCTGGTCTCAAAACCTGTCTTCTCTTCGATAACGTTTGCAAGGTACTCGCCGATGCCGCCTAATCTTACGTGGCCAAAAGCATCGGTTTTCTCGCCGTATGTAATTTGCTTGCCTTCAGGTTTCGCGCCTTCGGAGACTACGATGACGCTAAATAGTTTGCCCATTTCGCGTCGTTTTTTGATCCTATCGATTACCACATCTACATTAAAATCATGCTCGGGGACTAAAATAGTATCGGCTCCACCAGCTAGTCCTGCGTAAAGCGCAACATGGCCGGCATCTCTTCCCATCACCTCAACAACAATTACCCTGCTGTGCGATTCCGCGGTCGTATGAATTTTATCCAGGGCGTCAGTTGCAACAGCTACTGCTGTATGGAATCCTATCGCCCACTCGGTTCCGTTTATATCATTGTCGATGGTCTGCGGTATACCAACGGCCGGAATTGGGGGCTCTAAGTTGTTGATCTTATGCGCAACGCCAAGCGTATCGTCTCCGCCAATACAGATCATGGCATCGATTCCAATTTTCTTTAAATTCTCGCGCATCTTATCGACCGCACCATCCATCTTAAACGGGTTGGTTCTGGATGTGCCAAGGATAGTTCCTCCTCGGGGCAGTATTCCCGATACAGATTCTGCTGTAAGCTCGATATAGTCACCATTAATCGGCCCAGCCCAACCGTTTTTAAAACCAATGATCGTGTGTCCGCCCTCAAGGGCACGCCTCACAACGGCTCTTATGGCGGCATTAATGGCACTTGAGTCGCCACCGCCAGTTAACATGCCCAGTTTCATTACGCAGCCCTCCCAGTCATCTCGGCTATGTAATCCGCTGCCTTGCCCGAGGAGCCAAAAAGTTTGATTTTTCCGGAGGTAACTTTATACATCTCTTCCATCGCCGGTTTAAGTATCTTTCTGGGATCTATCACATCGGGATTCTCCTGGATAAACTGTGCGATACCCCTCTTAAAGGCATCGCGGTTCTCTGTATCGATGTTTATCTTGGTAACTCCAAGCGAAATCGCAGTCTTTATATCTTCATCTGGTATGCCTGATGCACCATGCAAAACCAACAGGGCTTTATCTCCTATTTTATTTTTGATGGCTTCAAGTCTCTTAAAATCAAGCAGCGGCTTACCCTTATACCAGCCATGAGCATTGCCGATTGAAACAGCAAGAGCGTCTATCCCTGTGCGCTCGATAAAATCAAGTGCCTGGTCAGGATCGGTCATCGAAGCCTCGCGCTCAGAAACTGAGATATTATCTTCTGTTCCAACAAGCCGCCCTAGTTCTCCCTCAACCGAAATGCCGGCAGCATGCCCAAGCTTTACAGCTTCAGCAGTGAGCCTTACATTTTCCTCATAAGGATACTTTGAACCATCAAACATAATCGATGAGAAGCCGGCCCTTATTGCGTGTACTAGATCTTCGAAGGTGAGACCGTGGTCCAAGTGCACCGATACCGGAACCCCCGTTTCATCAGCCGCTATCCTGGCCATTGCCACCAGATTTTCCATACCTGCATACTTGGCAGCAGATGGCGAAATCGCAAGTATTATGGGCGATTGTTCATCTTTTGCCGCGCGAAAGATAGATTTTGTTATTTCCAGGTTATTGGTATTAAATGCGCCTACTGCATAACCGCCATCACGTGCCTGTGTCATCAACTCTTTGTTCGTTTTAAACACCACAACTCCCCCTATTTAAAATAATTCGCATATTGTTCTACCCATTCAACAAAAAAATTAGCAAGGATAACCACTAAAGCGTTAGTGGGTTTAGTACCTTAATTTACACTACTATATTTATCGGTTCATGTATTTATATCTAAAGCGTCGGTAGCAATCCTTAAAGATTGCTATTTTGCCTGGCGCAAGAATAATAATCCAACGATTACAAGAAGCAACCCTATGATAAGGTAGGCTATTATATAGCCTGTTAACGAGGCAAGAAATAAGAAGAGGCCAACAGCAATAAATACTACTGCCAGAGAAAAAAGACTAAAGGCAAGGATGAAAAAGCCTGCTTTTTGGGCAGCCTTTGAGATAGGGCCAGTAATACTCCGATCGACCACACTTTGGATTTGCTTTCTTGCATAAAGCGCAATAAGATCGATCAGCTCTATAATCGATTCGATTAATGTCTTTCCACCCTTAGTTTTTTGCCCCATCTATTGCTCCAATATCATCGTAATACCAAAACCAGAGGTCGGGTGGAAAGACATCCTTCAGGCTGCTCGCTGCAACCTAAGCTCTTTAGACTTACAGGTTCTTCCAGACTTATGTCTCCCACCCAGTGGCTCTGTCGGCGTTAAATTCAATGAGCATTTTTCATTGAAGTGGCTGCATTCTAAACATCCTGGCCACAGCATTTGCCATTCTAACGAATCTATGCGATTCAAGTAAAGCCTGAAATGCTCTGGGAACAGGCTTTGAAACTGCTCCCGCACCTCTATCATCTTATCAAAATCTATAATCGCATATATCTCGGATAAAAGGGATAGCATTGAAACGGCTTCCAGCCTCTGGGCTTCCCCCCAACTATTCCGATTCTTCTTTATAACCTCATCAACCTGCTTGCCAAGATAGTCTGCCTGCTCCTCAAGTGTTTGGCCTTGCAGAGCTATCTGCCTCTGGAGTAAAGGAATGCGCTTCCAACTTTCCAGTAATTCATGCTCTGCATTCACAGCAGAACACCTCCTTATAAGTTTCGGTAAACAATGATCTATTCTTTATCAGATGCTTGCGTAGACTTGAAAATTAAAAGCGTAGATTGCCGTTTTCAACTTTTAATTCTCGACTAAAAAACAAAATGGCACCACCTGTGCCATAGAGCAATTTTATAGCGAAAGTTATCTAAAACTCAGGAGGTACCTCGCCTGTATCTTTATGCTCAATATGTGCTTCAACATGGGGTTGTTTTTCTTCGAGAATCAACTTATCTATCTTTTGCTCCAACCTTTTTATATCTTCCTTTGAGGGTATATCAGCCTCTTCAATGGCTTTTTTCACCTCACCTTTGAC
The DNA here is from genome assembly GCA_023511485.1 of Bacillota bacterium. Taxonomy (NCBI): domain Bacteria; kingdom Bacillati; phylum Bacillota; species Bacillota bacterium. The sequence goes on from JAIMBH010000032.1 coordinate 17,395, forward strand.
CATGTCCCGAAGCTGCTTGCGGGCTTCAGTACCTCGCTTCACAAGCTCTCCCACCATAGCCTTGCCCTGCTCAGCACTAACCTCACCCCGCTCAATCAGATCGTTTACAATCTCTTGAGCCCTCTCAGCGGTAAGAGCTACGGCTCCGATACTAAATAGTAGGGTTTTTCTAAATAGGTCTGTTATACGATCCAAAGCTTCTAATCCCCCTCCCTGCATCTGTGTTACCCGATTTCGCAGTTTAATAAACTTAGGAAGCAACGCAAAACTAAGTTTCCAGAGGCCAGAGTCCAGGGATAAATAAATTCAAAATTAGATATAGCAGCCAGCTTTTATCTCTTTTGGCTGGCGGCTGATAAGTTGTGGCTACTAATTATATCCAGGAGGGATTCTAGGCTGCCAATCACCTTGCAGTCGGCATTTATATCGTTTTCTGATCTGTGTATCAATACAGGAGTTATGCCGGCGCTTCTTGCACCTAAAATATCGGCGTAGTAATGGTCTCCAATGTGTAGGGCTTCATGTGGCTTTGCCTCGACTCTATCAAGCGCCATATGAAATATCTCAGGTTGCGGCTTTATCCTCCCGACTACTGCCGAGCACATTATGAAATCTAAATAATCTGTTATTCCAATACCGGCACATAGCTCGGAGAGCCTGCTATCCCAATTCGACACAATGCCGATCTTTAATCCAAGGTCCTTTAGCTTAGCGAGAGTCGCCCTGACATCTGGGAAAAGCTCCCACCTGTAGTGAAAACCGAACTCGTCATATATCTCTTTTGCGAGCCTGCGCCGATCTCCACTTATGCCAACCTCTTTTGCAACCAACGCGTAAAGGTCTATCCATAGGGCAGCCGCCTCTTCTTCCGAACGCCAGAACGTATCATCCTGCCAGTATCTCTCTTCATAGTACCTATCGCCCGCTGCAATAGCCTTTTTTAAGACTGCTGCATCGATAGCGAAACCGTTGCGACAGAAAACTTCGGTGCAGACATACTCAACCGATGGATACGGGCGAAGAAGCGTGTTTCCAGCATCGAAAAATACTGCTTTATACCTCAAGATTATCTTTCCTTTTCTTCTACATAAGCTCTGGGTGAAAGCGTTTTTCTAAATTTTCCAGGGCACTCATAAGCTCATGTTGGCGCATAGCCGTTGTAAGGTCGCCCCTGGTCTTCTCCATAACCGAGCGTGCCAGGTCAGTAATCCTTCGCAAGCCTGGAGTCAGCGCATCAGGATAATCAAACGATATCAGAAAATAATAAACATCGTCCATTACAGTCAAAAACCGCTCACCTTCTGTAAGCTTGCCTTGCCTAATAATATCAAGGATATGTCTTCTTAGTTCACCCATCGCCTCACCAATTCCAGATAGGTATGGGGGATAGCCAACTCCGAGCTCATCTGCGCTGAGCAGCCGCGTATCGGTGACTAAAGCAAGGGTCGTCATGCCTTCGCTATATTCCTTCTCAGCATCTTGTAAGAAGCCAGCAAAGTATATCTCCGGATAAGCTCGAAGCGCGTCCTGTGCTTCAACCAGAGCCAATCTGGCTTCTTCCAAGTACTCCCTTGCTTTATCATATTTCTCTCGATGGATTGCGCGAATAGCAAGGCTTGATGACCTTATCACCTGCCTAGCTTTAGGCAAGGCTGCTTCTCTTGCCTTGTTTTTAGCATCCAAATTTTCCCGTATCTTAGCCCCAATAACCTCAAAATCCAGATCCATGTGATTTTTCCTTTCAGTTAATTGTTATCAATCCTGCAGTTATCAGTTACCGATTAGCAAAGGTAAGCAATGGGGGTTCACCCCCGCTTAACCTACCCTCAGAGAGAGGAATTTAACTGCATCATCGCAGTACTGGTAACCGCAGAGCTATCTTTAATCTACTCTTCTTAGTCCGCTTCGCTCCTTGATGTTTTCAATTATCAAGCGCAAATCATCTATAGAAAATACATATAGCTCACCGCAGAAGTTGCAGTAAAGCTCCACATCTTTGGCCTCTGATACCATTTCCCTGATTTCCTTGATACCAAGTGCGGCAAGTGTGCGCTCTGCTCTTTCCCTCGAACAGCTGCATGAGAATCGGATATCCCGGTGCTCCTTGAATTCGATATCGAAGCTGTCCAGGACGCTTTCTAACATCTCTTCTGCGGTTGAGCCCGTATTTACCATATCGCTTACTGGCGGGATTTTTGAAATGTTATCCTCGATTTTATCTAAGACCCAGTCCTCGGCCCCATTTAGCGGCTGCACTATATAGCCGCCTGCTGCCGCAACTGAGTTGTCTGGCATGACAAGTACGCCTAAGGCCACCGCTGATGGTTGCTGCTCAGAGACAGCAAAATAATAACTTAAATCCTCGCCGACCTCTCCGCTAACTAGCGGAACTATGCCTCTATATGGCTCCTTTAAGCCAACATCTTTTATAACTGAGAGGGTCCCCTTTTTCCCAACTGCCCTACCAACATCTAGCTTGCCGGCCCTTGATGGCAGGTGGATATGCGGGTGCCCAACATATCCACGCACGTTTCCATAGCTATCCGCATCTCCAACAACCTCTCTTAATGGGCCATTACCTTTAATTTGAAAGGTGATTTTCTGTTCGTCTTTTAACATACTTGCGATAAGTGCCGCGCCGGTCATCACCCTCCCTAAAGCTGCTGTAGCCGTTGGAAAAGTACCTTGGCGCCGTCTTGCCTCGTCGATTGTATTAGTAGTAACAGCAGCGACAGCTCTTACCGTGGATGCGGCAGCCGTCGCCCTTGCTAAATGATCATGCATGTTGCTATCATCCTATCATTCCAATTGTAAAACTATCTCTTTATGACAAATGTCTTAAAGTCGCCCCTTGGCTCTTCCCAATCGATCTTAATGTGATCGACCGCTGATGCCGGTGGTCCCTGCCTGCACCACTCTATTAAATCATCAACTGAATTATTATCGCCTTCGATAACCGCTTCGACTTCGCCCGAAGGGAGGTTTTTTACCCATCCCTTCACGCGGTAGATGGTAGCCATCTCCTTCATGCTTTGGCGATAAAAAACGCCTTGAACCCGACCTTCTATTATAAGGTGAGCCCGCTTTGTCATCACGTAAAAATCCCCCCTAGGATTTATGAAGCCTAAACCCGTAAACAATCATATAAAAGTAGGCTGGAAGCCAACTCCCAGCCTACCGAAGTTCCTCAAGCAGGTCTAACTTAACCGGTCTGAAGTGCCGCTTTCAGAAACGGCTCTATGTATGGTCGCTGTTTATCGTCCATCGACTCGCTCAACAGAATAAGTGCGATATAGCGCGGTTCATACGGCGTAGTTTTTGGGTACATCTTAGCTTCGTACGGCAGCTTGTCGCCCTTTTTATGGTTGCAGGTTGAGCATGCAGTAGTAACATTATCCCAGGTATCAGTTCCGCCTTTTGAAACCGGCTTGACGTGCTCGCGAGTCAACCGCTCTTTTCTCTTGAGCTGGCTTTTATGCCTGCCGCAGTATTGGCAGGTGTAATGATCACGCGCAAAAAGAACTGCATTGCTTACAACCGAGCGGAATCTACGCGGGATCTCTACATATTTGACCAGCCTGATAACAAGCGGATACGGGTAGTCTTTTTTTTCAGTGCGAATGCGCTTACTTACATGAGTCTCAACAATTTCCGCCTTTTCTTTAAGGACAAGAATCAGCGCTCTTCTTACTGGTACAAAGGTTAGGGGTTCGGTACTCGCGTTTAAAATCAATGTTTGCGCCATAAACACCACGGTCCTATCCAAACCTTGTCGGTACGGCTATTATTCTTGATGGATCTTACCGCTTAAAGCCTCCAGTAATTGATAAATCTTAATCAAGATTATACCAAAAAACAGACGTTCTTGCTAAGTGAAGCGCACGGAAACGGCTTCGCACTGTAACACTGTAAACAGGTTATTAAAGAGTGCGCCCGTAGGCTTCAACTTCGTAAATCCTGCAGCCAAATTTACCATTACCAAGGGGTGCTAGCTTGCGAATCCATATCATATAGTGTTTGTGCGCCTCCCCGGTAAACTTAAACGTCATTTTTTTATCAGCGTTATCAACTTTCCGTACGGTCGTCCAGTTTAGCGCATCGTCAGAGCTCCTTATCTCTCCGCTCCAACCGCCGGAAGAGATTATGGTCATCGCTTCTAAGTTAACAGTCCGGCCATAGTCTATATATACCCCTGTGCCACCCTTTGGATCACTAAAAATCGACGTTTTGTAGCTTTTCGTCGACCAGGCGGTCGATAAATCTTTGTCAACAATTTTGTTTAACTCACTGAGGTCGTCCTCCCCGCCACCGTTGGGGTTGTACTCAACAACCGCCACCGGTTTTAGCTCACCAACCTGCATCCCCTGCACATGGCTTTTCTTAGTCCGGGCACCTGCGTCTTTCCCAGCTGTTGCCTCATCTACCCCGCTAAATAAAAGCAGATATGAGAGCGCACCTACAATAAAAATAGAGATGGCGGTAAGAGATATTTTTGCAAAAGGAGTAAGTTTTCTCTTTACCGACGGTTTAGTTTTTCTGGTAGGCCTTTGGCCGGCCACCTGATTTAGATCGGGTCTGAGCCTGTTGGCACCTGCCACACTTCTTCTACCGCCCCGCGGATGATTGTTTTCTTTATTGGACGAGGTGGCAAGAGCCGCAATAAGGTCTCTTTTTTGCGGCGGGTCCCAAAAGGCAAGGTCTTCAATAAGCTTCCCTATGTCCTGATACCTGTCGTCCGGGTTTTTCTTAAGCAGCTTGTCAACGATAATATCAAGCACCATCGGGATAGTTGGGTTGAGTTCGCTCAAGCGAAGCGGCTTCTCTGTTACATGCTTTCCTGCAATCTCAACTGATGATGAACCATCAAAAGGGGGCCGACCGGCTACCATCTCATACAAAATAAGCCCCAGAGAATACATGTCCGACCGGTGGTCTGCCTGGCGACCCTTAGCCTGCTCTGGAGATATGTAGCGGGCGGTCCCTAAGATCTTGCCAGTCTGAGTCAGTCCCGGCATGGTAAGTGCCCTTGCTATGCCAAAATCGGTAACTTTTACTATATAATCATCGGCAATTAAGATGTTCTGTGGCTTGATATCCCTGTGGATTATACCGCGGCTGTGAGCATGGCCGACCGCTTCTGCCACCTGCCTTGCGATATCCACCGCCTCTTCTATTGGAAGAGGCGCCCGCTCATCGATAACTTGCTTTAGCGTCTTACCGCGAACGTATTCCATAACAATGTAATAAACGCCACCCATGTAGCCAGTATCGTATATTGTTGTAATATTGGGATGAACAAGGCTTGCCGCTGCATATGCTTCTCTTCGGAACCGCTCGATAAAATGGGGATTGCTAGTAAAATGACCATGCAGTATTTTTATAGCTACCTGTCGGGATAAGGTTGTATCAAATGCCTTATAAACAACGGCCATGCCTCCCCGTCCAATAGCTTTTTCGATTTTATACCGCTCATTGATGATATTGCCTATCATTTGTCCTCTTATAATTACTCTAGCCTATATCTATGTCAACCTGTAGGCGCAAGAAGCAATGTTAGTAAACCAACCTTAATCAGCTAAAGCCTGCAAGTGTATGCCAAACCAAAACACTCCAATATTTTACACTTAGCCAATCCGTAGCGGAATGCATTTTTGACACTATTTTGATACTTGATTTTTGAAACTGGCGTCGGTTTTTAGTTCGAACCCGCTTCCCTTCGGGAATAATTTCTTTACTGGAGGTGGATTCATGCATGAGCAGGCGCTTATAAGAGAAGAAATCGAGCAGGCAATATCGCAGGAGCCACGAATCTCCGGCAGGATTGATGTCGAGGTTCATGGGAGAGACGTTAGGCTGACCGGCGTTGTTGAGACACTGGAGCAAAGAGAGCTTGCCGAAGAAATTGCAAGAAGCTTTGGGCCCGTAAGAATCGATAACGATATCGTAATAGAATCTACTAAAGTCATTGAGGATGAGGATGTTCTGGCTGCAGCACGGCGAGCTATCGCAAAAAATCCTGACCTAGCCCACGATATCGGCGTGGATCGTGTCGTCGATGGCATCGTCTACCTGAAAGGACATAGCCCAAGCCTTGCCAGGATTGAGGAAGCGGTAGAAACGGTAGCCGAAGCAGCTGGAGTAAAAGACGTCGTATCTGAAGTAAAAATGATGCCCGGAGTAAGCTTAACAGATGACGAGATTGCTGACGAGGTAGCGCAAGCCCTTATGGCTAACCACTCAATTCATGCGGAGTTCCTCGGTGTGCAGGCAAAGCATGGCATAGTCACGCTAAGCGGCGCCGTAGCTAATCCTAGACAAAAGATAATTGCGACAAGTATCGCAAAACAGATGCCCGGTGTCGTTGAGGTTATAAACAACTTAGAGGTTGGCGAGCAGCCAACAAGCCTGGACCAGGCAATTGAGAACGAAGTGATAAAAGCTCTCGAGTTAAGCGATATAAATATGGCTGGTGTACGTGTAAATGTACTTGACGGCGTAGTATATTTAGATGGCAAAGTCGATACTTATAAACAGAAAGACCGTGCTGAGTTTCTTGCAAGAAACGTAAAGGGTGTGCGTATGGTACAAAACGACCTAGTGATTGGATTTCATATAGAGCCTAAAGCTGGCTAATTAAAGTGCCAAAACCTCTTACCCGCTTCTCAAGCATATTTCCACAAAATTATCAATCAGTCGTTTATTTGGCTCTGGCTCAAAGGAAGCCTTATCATCCCACTCGCTGACTGGATCAGCAAAGTAATTATTTATTCCATAATTTATCTCTGGATGAAACTGAACCGACCAGATTGGAAGGTTTTTATGCGCAAGCGCTTGGACGGTACAATAGTTAGATGTTGCAATGAGCTCAAATCCATCGGGAACTTCCTCCACGCGGTCGTGGTGATAAACCGCAGACCTCCATTTGGGCGGAAGGCCATCAAATATAGGGTTGTCTTTTATCCTTATGATTTCTGCAAAGCCTACCCTTCGCTCACGCCTTAGCACGCAAGCGCCAAAAGCTTTAGAGATGAGCTGGTGCCCGAAACATATTCCAAGAATCGGAATACCCTTTGAAGCCTCCTGTAAGATAAGGGCAGCCTCATCTTCAATCCATGCCTTAGGATCGTTTACTGAAGGCAGACCTCCGCCAACGATGATGCCAACGGTTGCAGAAGGCACTTTTCTTCTAAAACCGCCTATTGGATCGAATACAACACAATCGATTTTGTCCCCAATTAACTTTTGCGTAACCAGCGACAGGTTTTGCTCTTCGGGCACATCATCATTTTCTAGGATGAGCAATACTTTTTTCACCGCGCACCTTCCTATGTTTTTTGCATTATATGCATGCAATGTGTCCGGTGACAAGAAGTACAGAGCGCCCATGTTTACCGCCGATGGTTTTCTTGGAAATAAAAACGGGTATAGAATAAGTTAGGTTACTTGCTTAATAAGAGAGAGGAGTTTTGCTTGCAAGATATTAAGCGGGATGGAAACACAACACTGATGTTAGGCGGAGTTGCTGAAACATTTCGAGACCAGATATGGGCAATAGTAGAAAAGTGGATGCAGAGGTTAGCTTTAGAAGAGGGTGAAAACAGCTGGAGACTCATACCTGAAACGCAGTTAGTGGACAACTTACCAACATTGTTAAGAGGTGTCTCAAAAGTTATCGGTGATCCGGCGCGCATTGCCGATTTCGAACCTGAAGGGGTTATTTACCAAGAAGCCGCAAGGTTTGGCGCAAATCGAAGGGACAGCAATTATAAACTATCCGACCTGCTTCGGGAACTCGAAATACTGCGCGAAATAGTCTGGGAATTCTGCAGAAAAAGTGTCATGCCACTAGAGTTTTTCGACCTTGAGGGCAGAATAAACCGCCCTTTCGATAAGATGGTCTCGACAATAATCGATAGCTACGTTAATGCCTATACCGCAGAACTTAAGTACATTGCACGCAGGGATAAACTGAGCAATTTTCTAAACTACGAGTCGTTTAAAGAAGAAATAAACCGTGAGTTTGCAAGGTCCAGAAGATATCGGCACCCGTTTTCGCTCATCATGCTTGACATCGACGACTATAGAGATTACTGCCAGAGTTTTGGCAACGAAGCCGGAGAAGAGCTTTTGCAGGAGATCTCAGCAACAATAATGCGAATCATAAGAACCGTCGACATACCATCTAAATACGGCTACGACGAGTTTGCAATAATATTGCCTGAGACGTCTAAGAAGCAGGCACGAAAAGTTGCTGAGCGAATAAGGCGTGCCGTTAAACTTGAGATGCGACATTCCGCCGAAGTGCGTCGCTACCTAAAAACACCGGTTACTGTAAGTATAGGTATATCTAGCTATCCAAAAGATGCAGAAACAGTTGATGAGATAATAAGTCTTGCCGACGAGACACTTTACGCTGCCAAAAAAGCGGGCAAGGATATAGTTGTGTGGAAATAATTAGTTACCCAGTTACCAGTTAACGTTGCTGCAGTAAATATTTTTTTGTTAGCAGCACTGCAAAGCTTGCAGCACTATTTTTACCCTAGTTTTTCCTTCACGCGTTTAGTCAAGTCGTTCTCAAGTGTGAACATCTTCTGTACCAATCCGGATTTTATCCCCGAACGGCTGATGGTAAACCTTAGGTTTGGCGATTCTTGAGCCCGCCACTTTAGCTTATAAGGCTCGTCACCTCTCAGAAAATTAAAGTTATGCAAGCCCTCAGCAATTGAGTCTTCTATGGCTCGCCCAATTAAAACCGTAGAAACACTGACATTGCCCCAGTCTGGTTCAAAGCCACCCAGGTAGTAATAAAAGGAATCGCCAAAGGCAAAGCCATAAATCGCCGCTATCGCTCTGCCGTCTATCTCCATAATATACAGACGTAGCCAACCTTGTTTCTCCAGCTCGGTAGCCAAATCGGTATGAAACTTACGGAACTTTGGGCTAAGGTAAGCGCCCGGCTTCTTCTTGTTTATAAATCGCTTCTGGTGGAGCTTAAAGAAAAGCTCCATGTCCCTTTCCACATCTTTGCCTGAGCTCAGCCTGTAAGATACGGCGTAGTCACGAGCAATTCGCCGGGTGTAATACTGAACATTCCAGCGAAACTTCTTACTCAAGCCTGCCAGATATTCATCCCAGTTATCTGGTAAGGTTACGTTGTAACAATTGTCCTGGCAAACCTGTGTATATGGTAACTTTGCAGCCAAAACCCTTGAGCTAAGCACATCAATAGTAGGGCTTCCTGCAGGAAGTTGATGAAGGTCAATAGCATCCCATTTTAGGGAGTTAAGTAAAAAATCGGCCAAAGCGACTGAAACATCGGGGTTTCCGTTAACAATAAAATCTAAATAATCGGTCCCATTAGTTCCGATAAATGCGACCACTTTTAACGGAAACCCGTAATAGGTAGAGGATATATAAAACGGCGCGATGCCGGCTATTTTATCGCCGTCTCGTATAACGAGAAGGCATAGTTTTTTACCCTTACTATTTGCCTTCCACCAATTCCACGACCATTCCCAGGTCTGAAATACAGATAGGTTTGCTTCCAGAGCAAGCTTGTTCCAACTATCCCTTAAAGCTTTAAAGTCTTCTAAATTGGTTACTACCTCTATCTGTAGCAAGCACTAACCTCCGCTAGAAGTTTTGCTCTCTGTGCAGTACCTGGGAATTATTTCTCTTCTTCTTTTACGTGATCATTATATATAGGACACTCGTTACAGCCGCTGTATAAAGTGCATAGACAGCCGCTCTTTACTTCCCAGCAACTCTTCATCTGGTCATAAGCTGTGCAATTCATGTAGTGGCTTGCAGGGCATCCCTTGATATCCCAGCAATTTTTCATATCCCATCCAAAACAACATCTTGGGACGAACGAAGCTAGCTACTAGATTTTGTTTCTATCTTTTTTTGCGACTACTCTGGGCATTCATTATTCTTTCTTTCAACTCATCTTCGTCTTTTACACCATTTACATCTACTTCAAGATCCATCATTGCAGCAACACAGGCTCTTACTATTGCTGTGTTGGCAAGCTTCCTACCGCCTGAAATCTTTGACTTTATGCTCACCGACTCAAGGTAGGCAAACATCTCTTCAGGCATAGTTATTGGAACGCGAAGGTAGTTTTCCTTGCCCATTTAAATCCTCCTTCTAGTAGCAACGTCCCCAATAAAGTTTTACCATAGGCTTGTCTTACATATTATAATATAAGCGCATTGGTGCAAATAGGCAAATATTGCAATTTTAAGTAGATAAGCAATGTAGCTGCAAACCCAAAATCTGCAGGAGAATGGCTTCTAAAAAAGGCGAGTAAATACCCTCTGCCTGCTGCCAGATAGGGCTTTAGCCCTGCATGTATTCATATAAACAGAAGTTGGCCTTAAAAGTCCCCTTTTATGTTGTTTAGCTCAGCCAGAGAAAAGACAGGCCCATCTTTGCAGATATACTTTGGTCC
>JAIMBH010000033.1 GCA_023511485.1 Bacillota bacterium
GAATAATTGAGATCACCGGCAAATGGCCACCTCTGAGTCTCGTCTATTTGGCGGGCCACTTACGGCAAGCCGGTTTTGATGTTGAAATCTACGACGCCATGGCCAAAGACCACACCCTGGCCGATGTTAAGCAAAAGATAATCACCGCTAAACCAGATGCGGTTCTCATAGGAGCTTTTACCTCTAGTGTAAACACCGCTATCGATACGCTAAGGCTAGTAAAAAGTATAGACGCATCTATACTTACGGTTTTGGGTGGCATTCATGCAAGTTTTCTCTTTGAGGAGATTCTTGAGCGCAACAACTTCGTAGATTTTATCGTCCGTGGAGAGGGCGAAATAACCATCGTTGAGCTACTCAACGCACTTAATGAGAACCTACGTTTGCTAGGCGTAGCTGGGATAGCTTACCGGGATAATGGACGCATCATAGCAACAGGTGGGAGGGAACTCATTGATGACCTTGATACACTTATTCCAGCTTGGGACTTGATCGACTGGGAAGATTACTCTTATAAAGTCACCGGCAGGAGATTAGGACTTATCGGTTCTTCAAGAGGATGTCCGTATAAGTGCAGGTTCTGTTCACAGCACCTATTTTGGAAGGGTATGTATAGAGAAAGAAGCCCGGAGCACTTCGTTAGAGAAGTCGAATATCTGCATAGAACCTACGGTATAGGTATGTTTATGCTGGCTGATGAGTATACCACTTACAACCGCACGAGGTGGGAAAAAATACTCGACCTGCTCTTGGAAAAAAATCTAGACATCCATTTCAGTATGGAGACTAGAGCCGACGATATTCTAAGGGATAAAGATATCCTCTGGAAATATAGATCAGCGGGCTTTGTTCATGTATATGTCGGGGTGGAAACCGTTAAACAACAAATTTTAAATTATTACGATAAGGGCCTTACCGTCGAGCAAACGAAAGAGGCGATACGCTTGCTAAATGAGGCGGGAATAATTTCTGAATGTTCCTTTATCTTAGGCGATTTAGGTGAAACAGAGGAGTCAATCGATTTAACGCTGACCCAGTCCCTCAAAATTAATCCCGACTTTGCGCACTTCTTGCTGATTACCCCCTGGCCTTATACAAGGCTCTATGAACAGTTGAGCGAACACATAGTCGATTTAGACTACAGCAGATATCATTTTGTGCACCCGATTGTAAAGCCGCTTAACATGGATATAGACACGCTTTGGCTGAAGATAGTTAACTGCTTCAAAATCTTCTACATGAAAAAGGCAAGGCAGGTGCTGAACATGAACGATGAGTTTAAGCGCGGCTACATGCTTAAATCTATCCAAATCATGCATAAGGAATTCTTCGCCAAAAACTTCGGGCATAAGGCAATAGAGCTTCCTGAAGAACTGGGTAACTTGATTGAGGAGATATTGCACAAAGACGATGGCAGCAATGTTTCCTCGCATGACGATAGCCCCACAGTAAAGAAGCTAGAGCCAAGAATGTATCGCGTGCTTTAAGATTACAATGCTATTATCATTGTATGACCGCAGAACAGACACCAATAGACAAAGCAACATATGTGGTAATCGATTTAGAAACAACTGGACTTGATCATCGCTCAGAGCAAATTATCGAAATAGGTGCCGTTAAGATGAACGGCAGATCTCCCTCCGTGACTTTTGAGCAACTTATCAACCCGAACCGGCTAATACCGCCCACGATTACCAAACTTACCGGTATAACCAACGATATGATCTATAATGCACCAGACATCGATAGCATACTCCCTGCATTTGTCAATTTTGTAGGGGACTCAACCCTGGTTTTCCACAACGCGTCGTTTGATATCTCTTTTTTAAATAGAGCGGCAAGAAAAGCCGGTCTAAAATCCTTCAGAAATCGTTTTTTTGATACCAAGCTGATCGCACAGAAGCTGCGCCCGCTTCTTGGTTTCTACCGTCTTGCAAATTTAGCTGAACACTTCAACGTTCCCTATAGGCCAAATCATCGCGCCCTCCCGGATGCTCTGGCTACTGCAGAAGTCTTCTCTCACCTACTTGAAATAATGAAAAGTGAGGGATTGGATACGCTTGATAAAGCATTGGATTTCTTCTATCCCAAAAAGCGACATGATTTCGAACACAAGATAAGCCTGGCAAAAAACCTCCCTAAATCAAGCGGAGTTTACCTCATGAAAAATAGATATGGAAACATTATCTACGTGGGCAAATCAAAAGATATAAACAAGAGGGTAAGAAGCTACTTTTACGCAGGGTCAAAAACAGAGCGTCAGCTATCCCTGCTATCAGACGTAGAGAAGATAGACCATATCAAAACAGGAACGGAAATAGGTGCGCTACTTCTTGAAAGCAAACTTATCAAAAAACTAAAGCCCGAATATAACGTGCTTGGCAAGCGGTACAGGAGACACCCATTTGTACGCATAGATTACGAAGACGACTTCCCAACGCCTAAGATTGTACGTAAAGTCGCTCCCAGTGGGTTCTACTACGGACCCTTTTCAAACACAACTGACCTGGAGCTTCTGCTTGAAGTAGCTAAAGACCTGTACGGCCTTAAACAGTGCGATTACAAAATAAAGCCGGGCAAAAAAATGTCCCCTTGTTTTTATTACCAGGCAAATAGATGCACGGCTCCCTGTGCCGGAATGATCACAAAAGAAGATTATAAAGAACGATTGGTGGCCGTTATGGATGCCTTCGATGGGCGACCCGATAAACTGCGCAATGAGTTAATAAGAAGAAGAGACATAGCGGCAGGCAATCTACGCTTCGAGAAGGCCGCGCTTATCAACAGGTCCTTAAACAGTCTAGATAGAATTGCTAAGCTTCTTGAGGGCATTAGGGATGCAAGAGCCAATCTTGATTTTATATTAATTGAGGAAATTAAAGGTATGCCGAGGGTTTATCTTATTGCAAACGGACAACTGAAATCATGTATCGATTTAAAGAATAACGAGAAATATACCGCTAAGCTGCTGCGAAAGATAACAAAAATATATTTTATAGGTAAAGATAAGACCCAACCGTATCAAATCAGCGCTGAGCAGATTGAAAACCTCTCGCTCCTTACAGCCTATTTCCATAAGCGACCGGTAAAGAAGATTAAAATAGGCAACTCGCCCACCGATACCTTAAAGTCGTTATTTTATTCCCTATCTTCAAGCAGCAATGCCCATACGCCTAAAAAGTAGCCTGCTTAAATCTTCGATTTCACTTTTTATCTCTATAGGCATCTTATCCTCCGTTATTTGACATGAAACCGCATAACTAAGTAGAGCAAGCGCCCTTTCTGGATATCTTGAGATCTTGCCGAACAGGTAATCCCAATCCAATTTCTTAGTATTCCGAATCATCAAGAGCACGTCTTGAAAATCCTCCTGCCTGGTCGCCTTCCATGAAACCAAAAGTTTTGAGTGAATGATATCTTCAGGCGAAGCCACCAAGAAGACCGCCCCGTCAAGACTTGCCGGTCTACCCCTTGCTAGGATTTCGTCTGTTAACACCACACCTTCTGGATCCCCTAAGAACCCTTTACCTAGAGCAAATAATATATCTATGATTTGCCCGCCCTTAAATGCATGGTAAACCCAATTATCGTCGGTTCTTTGGGTTTTATAACCCAGCAGAGGCAGCAAGTCTAGTAACCTTAGTGCATCCTGCTTATAGACCAAAAAATCGATATCTTTGGTTATACGCGTTCGCCCATATTCAAGCATTGCAATGCCGCCAACTACCACAAACGGCACTTTGAATTGATTCAAAGCTCTTATGGCATCGACATATATCGGTATTCCTTCCCGCATGCCCTCAGGTATCAAAGGTGTAATATCATGTACCGGGCCTTCCGGATTAATTGCAGCCTGCATCTTTGACTCCTTTCCGGATGTAGGTTTGAGTAATTTGTAGTAAGATCATCTTCCCACACCCAAATTAGATGGGCCGGTATTACCGGCCCATCTAATTTATGTTATATATTTTTATACCCGCAGTTTTTGTTCGGAACAAGATTAATGGAAATCCGCACTTATCCACGCTGGTAACCAGATCAAACCTGGCAGTACCGTTACAAGCCCACTGCTTGTCTTAATTCCTCAACCAGCGCGGTCTCGGGAACAGCACCCTCAACTGAAGCTCTCTCGTTAATAACCGTCTTTGGCACTGCCATGACAGAATAGCGCGTTGATAAGTCAGGAAACTCTGTTGCCTCAACCGCATCTACTTTAATTTTGTCGTTCTCCATAGCCATCTGGTAGGCCAAACTGACCGCTCTTGGACAATACGGTCATGTTGGGGTTACAAAAACCCGCATTCGAACCGGCTGCTGTATTTCTGCAAGCTTTCTTTTTGTATCCTCGCTGAGCTTTGTCTTGCGTTTCGAAACGTTTATAAGCCCGTCTAGGAGAGCCGAGAATTCATAACCTGACGGAATGCCATAATACCTGATGCCATAATCCCTGTCCCCAATTAAAGCCAGCGCCGGCACCCCATCAATGCTATACTGCCCAACTTTATCCTTATCCTTAATAAAGTCGTAAACCTCTATGTTTAGCTTGTCTGAGAGACCGGTCAGCTCCCGCAGCATCTCTTCGGTTTCTTTGCAATACTCACACGGCGTTACTTCTACCTTTACCGGCAGTTCAATGCTTGGTTCATCCTGAGTAAAGAAAACAACGGTGACCGGTTGTTCCAGGTTGCTACTAAGCAACTCATTAATTTCTCTTCTCTGCTCATCGGTAAAAATCATATGCCCCTCCTCGAGTGCTATATTTCACTAACCTTCTCAATATTTTTCTCCAAAGCTATGCGATTAATAACAGACAGAATCACATCCACACACCGTGCGATCCTTGCCATAGCCTTAATAGCTTAATCTTTATAAGATTATACCCTATAGGGTATAAATAAGCAATCGCTATACTCTTTAGATAAATCACCGATTAACAAACCAATAAAAAGCAAACAAGCAGCCACTGAACAATAGCCGCCTATGCAATATTTAATAAAAATGCGGGGGTTTGTAAAGTAGCGTTATACTATTGCTTTAGTTTTACTCAAGGTATTGTAAAGCGTTTGCCGCCGCCGGGTTCTTAGGATCTATTTTTTGAACCTGCTTTAAATCAGATATTGCCTTGTCTTTCTCTCCAAGGAGCCTATAGGCTCGCGAGCGTGCAAGAAGAGACTCTATATCTTTCGGATTGCTCTTGAGGGCAAGGGTAAGTTCTTTGATTGAGCCCTTTAGATCACCATCGTCCTGCTTTATTATCCCAAGTCCTTTATGAGCTTCTGAGTTCTTATTATCAATTTTTATGGCCTTATTTAAGTTTTCAATTGCCTTTTCAGTATTGCCGTTGTTGTAATATAGCATTGCAATAGTCGAATAATCGGATGAGCTTCGGCTGAATAAAATATTTACGACTTTGCTATAGTTATCAACAGCCAACTGATAATTGCCCTTTTTCACGGCATTCGTTGTTTGTTTCTTATAGTAGTCAATAGCCTTGTCCCTACCAAACGTCAATCCAACTATGATTATTATGACAATAGCCGCAAATATTATGATTTTTTTCACCATAACTTCACCTCATCCAATTCATCTTTTGTAATCGCTTGAGCCAACCTGTTTTTGGTTATATTATATATAGTAGGTTTCCAACATGTGCCATTTTTCCTAATGTAAAGCAGAAATAACCTACCGGCTGTTTGGAACTAACACTAAGTATAACCCAGTTTTGATAGTTATCCAACCATGCGGAATTTTGCGGTGCCGCCACTTTAGTAGGTATTTAAGTCTTACGCAAGTCTTCCGGCTGATACGGGGAAGTCTTGTTTTAAAGGGTTCGCCTGACGAGCTGGGTCCGCACTTGCAGTCACCACTATTCACCCATGCAACTTTTATTCGGTTAATGGAAAGATTGCCTTGCCTGCCCTATTTAAAGCCCAAACTCTTATCACTTAAATTCCAGAGGGCCTCCCTGATCGAAAAGGCAACGTTAAACAGGTTATTTATCGGGCTCACTTTACGCCTGAAAATACTGCCTAAACCTACGACAACCATCTTCCCGCCGTTCTCTTCAATTTTGTGTCTGGCCCAGAGAATCGCCGCAAGTCCGCTGTTGTCGATGCATTGCAGACCTTTAACATCCACTATTAGCTTGTTATGCCCTTCATTGATCACGTCAGCCAACATGTCTTTGAGAAGCTGGGCCGAGCAGATATCGCACTCACCTTGTACTATAACAGCGTTGATATTGTTGACAAGCACACGCCTTACCTTCAAGTCGCTTACTTGTTTCTCAAGCAATGAAGAATCACCCCAATAAAACCAAATTGGCGCAAAGTAAACAAAGTAAAAAACTCCGGTTTTATAGTTTCCGAAAACTGCCATGCGTAAAACATATTTTTCTAGCAACCAGGGAGCTAATTTAGCTGCGTCCTGAAAATTTTAAATCAAAAGCAGAAAACAAGATTGAATTATTAAGAGAAAGGAATAGATAAGTGAAGGCTACTGACTCCCAGTAAATCTTTGTTTGGGTGATAAAAATGTCAAAAATTACTTTTAAATTAGTTGACGGAAGCACGGTAACAGTTGATGAGCACGATGTAGATTACAACAAACCTATGGATGGCTTTGTAAGTGTTTGGATAAGCGATCAAAACATTATACGGGTTTGGCCGGCCTCGCAAATTGAGCAAATCGAAATTAAACCGGAGAGGATCCTTAAGGTAGTTGGTCAGGAAGCAGCTTAGGTCCTCAGGCCTAAGCTGCCCTTCCAATAAGCTCTAAGATATTGCTTACCAGCCCGCCAATGTCATTTGTAAAAGCTATTTCGATGCCTTGCCTTTTGAGCTCCATAACCATTTCCGCTATCAAAGGCGGCTCCAGGTTGATTGATTTTAGGTAATCAACCTGCTCAAATATATCTTTTGGCTTGCCCGAGAGTGTAATATTCCCTTGCGCCATAACATAAACGCGGTCTGCAATTCTGGGCACAAGGTTTACGTCATGCGTCGTAAATACTATAGCAGTACCATAGTCGCGGTTAAACTCATTTAGCAAACCCACTATATCATCTCTTGACCTTGGATCCAGCCCCTCAAAAGGCTCATCCAAAACAAGAAGTTTAGCATGGGTAATCATCGCGCCAGCTAAGGCTACTTTTTTCTTCTCTCCCCCACTTAAATAATGGGTTATTTTACTCTTAAGGTCTAAAATGCCTATCCGTGTAAGTATCTCATTTCCAAGCCGTTCAACTTCTGCTGGCGAATAGCCATAGTTTCGCGGCGAGAAAGTTACATCATCCCATACAGTCGGAGCTATAAGTTGGGCATCAACGTTCTGAAAGACAACCCCAAAGTTCCGCCGGATTTGATCAAACTCTTTACTTGGATCGACACCAAAAACACTGATTTCCCCCGATACTGGCCTGAGCAAGCCCATGATATGATTTAAAAGAGTGGTCTTTCCCGACCCATTGGGCCCCAGCACCGCCACCTTCTCGCCCTCTCTAACAATAAACTCAAGCCCGCAGATTTTAACTTCAGTCTGGTCCGGGTATATGTGCTCAAGACAGCCCACCCTTACTATATCTTTGCGATCGTGTGGGATTTTATCCCTCTCGTTCATTAAACCACCGCCACAAGTAAAATTAACAATCCTATGGCGAGCGGAAAGGCATCGTGCCAGCTTATAGAACTCAGTGGCAGGCTCAGGGGAAACTTACCTGTATACCCCCGCACAAACATCGCATCCTGCATGCTTTCGCTTAACTCCCAAGCGTGGATAAAGCCATGTCCAATGATACTGCCTGTATCGCTTAAGTTTTTCACGATGTTAAGCGGCGAATAGCCAGCTCGTATTCGAATAACGGTTATCCGACTGCTTATCTGCCCTATCAAAACAAAAAATGAACGGTAAGTAACAAGCATGGCATCGACTAAAACAGAAGGCAATACTTTTTGCAGAATAGCAAATATTTGCGGATATGGAGTTGTTGTGATAAGCAGGAGCAATGATAACGCCGCAACCGTTGCTTTAAGAACAATAACAACCGGTGCAGTTATCCCTCCTCCTACCTGGCTTAAAGCAAATATCAAACTGAAGAAAAAAGCGTAACTAGCAAGCGATAGTATTTTTGCAACCGGTAAGCGTGATATAAGCACTACAACTACGAGCGTGATTAAAGCCACAGCCAGAGATACGGGGCTCCCGCTTATGACAACAGTTGTTATGATTAAGCCAACCATTAAAATCTTAGCTGGAGCCGACGCGCGATGCATTATGCTCTCAGTATTATAGGCCAGGTTGTCTATAAAGGATATATCCACTAACTACCACCTCCAGCTACCCGCGAATAATCTATAATTTCAGGGCGTACCTTTTCAATGAATCTTATAATCAATCCTGTAACCACTGATTCTATAGCGATACCAATTACAGCAAACGGTGCTATGATTATGACAAACCTTGGTATAGATATACTTGGTCTAGCTTCAGGCGCTTGTATGCGGCGTAAGCCCTCAAGCCGCTCCGAAAGAACCATAGCTGGATTTATGTTTGACAACGACACTACACCAACCATAAGAGTTATTGAAAAAATCAAGGCCAGGATGACGGCAGTAGCCGCTGCAAACGGAAGCGGCACTAAAATTCTCCTGAAAGCGTTAAATAATAAATAACCCAGGATGGCCTCGGTACCCACAATCACAGTATTTAGGCCAACTACTGTTATGCCCCCATGTCCAAGAAAAGCGAGAAATAAGTTGGTTATAAACACCGCGATAAAGCCTAGCCATGGTCCCAGAACAATTCCTGACAGAATGGCAAGATTTAGATGAAACGGTATAAAACCAAGCGGTATTGATTGCCCGATTAGCATAAGGGCTGACATAATCCCCAAAAGCGGTATCTTGCGTCTTAGACCCATTGACTCTGTGCGGTAAAAGGAAAAGGCCAGCATTGCCGCGGTAATAATATATCCAATAACCCACCAAAAGACCGGTATTACCCCATCCGGAAGATGTATGTGCGACATAAACAATAACCTTTCCCTTTTTGCTTATTCTACCCATTAAACAGGATGGTTAATTCAAATTGAGGCAAGGATGCATCTTTTAAAATATCTCTAAAATTTTTGTCTTATCTTCGGCTATTAGGGTAAATAGCCAGTATGAGTTTTCGGGAAATCTTCCGCCGCTCAATCGGATTATCGGCTCCGGAACTAACAGGTGGTGACCTGTGGCTCAACTCTGAACCCATTACGATTCTTGATAAACCAAACCATCTGTTCATGATTGATTTTTGGACATATACCTGAATTAACTGCATCCGGACGCTGCCATACCTGGAGAGTTGGCATGAGAAATACCACGACAAAGGCTTTACTTTAATCGGCGTACACTCGCCAGAGTTTGATTTCGAACGCGATCCGGAGAACGTACGCTGGGCTATCGACTACTTTGGATTAAAATATCCGGTAGTCTTGGATAACCATTTTCGCATTTGGCATGCTTATGCTAACGCATATTGGCCCCGCAAGTATATGGTCCTAAATAGAAAAATTGTCTACGACCATATCGGCGAAGGCGATTACCGCAATACCGAGACCGAATTACGAAATTTCCTTCAGAGGATTAACCCCGAACTCGACTTATCCGGTATCCCAGTTGTCGAGGAAAAACCCAGAGTTTGCAAAACACCGACCCCAGAGACCTACTGCGGGTACTCGCGTGGAGATGTAAACAATCCTGGTGGATTAAAACCGATGGAGGAAGCACTTTACGAAGATCCAGGGAATTATACACGCCCTGGTATTTATCTGCAGGGGCGCTGGCGTGCTGACCGCCAGTACCTTGAGCATATTGGGTCAAATAGCGCAGACTACTTAGTGATCCCCTTTAACGCGGTCTCGGTAAACCTTGTAGTAGCTTCCCGCCTCCCAGAGCCGACCCGTTTCGGCATTGATTTTAACGACCACCCTTTAGGTGATGATACAAGGGGCAATGATGTCCAGGACTCCAGTGTAACCGTAGTTAAGCCACGCATGTACAATCTTTTTAAAGCAAAAGATTTTACTTCCGGTATTTTACGCTTAAGAGACCTTCCAGACGGACTAAGACTCTACGCTTTTAGCTTTGGTGGATGCATTGGAATTATTTAACCCAAGCCAAGTCTAAAACCTGGGTATATACAAATCATAAAGGTATTTGCTACTTTTATTGCAGCTATCTATAATCTGATACGAGAGGCGGTAATTATGAAACAACCAATCACAGCATCGATCGCACTTTTTGCCACTTTGGCGATTATAGGGACTTTACTTGCCGGATGTCCACGCCAAGCCCCAAGACCAAGAGCAACTTCTACAACCAGCCAGCCGGGTACAACTTCAACCACTACAAAAGGAACAACTACCACAAAGGCAACAACTACAATAACCCTCTACTTTATAAATGTACGCGATGGGGTTATGTTCCTGGTTCCTGAGCGCCGTACAATCCCAAAAACAAGCGCTATTGCAAGGGCATCGCTTGAAGAGCTGATAAAAGGACCGAAACAGGCTGGTCTCACCTCAGTTATTCCAAGAGATACAAAGGTGCGGTCGGTAAAGATAACGGATAGTTTGGCAACCATTGACTTTAGCCGGGAAGTGCTAAATGCTAACGTAGGCGCCGAGAGTGAAGCATTAGGCATAGCACAAATCGTAGACACCCTGACTCAGTTTCCAACCATTAAAACAGTAAAATTCCTTGTTGAGGGAAGGGACCGCGGCACAATAGATGGGCGGCAAATCGAAGATTGGTGGGGCCATGTTGGTCTATCCAAACAACCCTTCTCAAGAAATGAAAGCGTCATACAGGGAGCCAGAATAAGAACAAATACGATAACAGTAAATTCGCCCCGCGCTTATACCGAGATACCAAACCCAGTCACGGTTGAAGGCACGGCAACTGTCTTTGAAGCAAGCTTAAATGTGCGAATACTTGATAGAAATAATAACAGGCTGGCCGATATACCAGTCATGGCCGAAAATTTCATGAACGGCCCCTTTAAAAAGTCTATCAAATACAGACAGCCGAGCGCAGCCGGCCGAGGCACCGTACTGTTCTATTTCATCAGCCCAAAGGACGGCAGTGAGGTCACCATGGCGACGGTAACCGTGTTCTTAAATAAAACCGATTAACAATATTTTAACATTAGGTCTTCTTTACTCTGCGGGGTTTGTCAAGATATTGATCTATATACACGGCAATAATTTGTTTATCGCGTGGGCTTACACGCGTAAATTGTATTCCAACGCGGTACATCCGCGGTAGGTTTCCATAAGATATGCAGTGGGAAATTACTCCTATTACAGAAACCTGTTCTTCTGTGCGAGGCAGGGTTATCTCAACCTTAGCTTGCGATCCCTCATCTATTGGGCTTGCAGCGTAAACTAAAAGGCCAATCCCGCCTAAGCTTATGTCCTGGACGGCAACACCTTTATAAATATTACTCCTGCCATCAAACTGGACGCGATATCCTATATTCTCTGGGGTTTTTATACGAATCGAGCGCCTGCGCCTTAAAAAAGACGCATTTTCGGCCGGGCTTAGCGCGAGATAAACGCCATTTTCTGCTAGTTGTCTCACAATCATCCTGAGAGAGCAAAGGTCACGGGCGGTCGGGATGAAAACCGTTGGGGTTGCGCCCTGCTCTATATCGGATAAATCAACCGCACCAATAGAACGGCAAAAGATGATTGGGGAATCAAGCGCCATAATGACAGCGTAGGCTATCGGCAGCTCGCTATCACCAAACTGCACATCGATTTGCGTGCCAGGCTCCAACATTTTTTTAATAGATGACCAGTCTACCAAGCTGGTCGTAGCTGATAGATTATCCATACTCTTGCTATCGGTAATGCTAAATTAGGACTTAAATCGTAGGCTAAAGTTGGTAAATACTACCATCCCCATTTTAAACTATTTGGACAAATAAGCATATACTAAAGCCGCAAACCGCCAGATTAGACCCGCCCTTTTTAACAACAAATGCTGCAGACAGAACCACTTGCTTCGCCCTAGCATTTGCGCCACCGAAGGATTATATTTAAGATATTTCGGAGGGAGCAATTTGATAAATAATCCGTCGCCGCAGTTAACGGAACAACAAATCAACATTCTGCGGCTAGAGTACTTTAATAAGTCAAATGATGCCGTATACGTCTTTGATTTTGAAGACGGCTTGATCCTCGACGCCAACGATTACGTATGTAATATGCTTGGCTATACCCGCGAAGAGCTTCTACAGATAACTGTATTTGATATTCACCCTGAAGAAGAGCACGACCGCATGATTGAGCTAATAGAACTTTTTGCGCAAGAAGGTCAAATTAGAGGCGTAAGCGACATGCACCTCAAGAAAAAGGACGGCACATGGATACCCGTTGAAAAAAATGGAACCCTCTTTCCTATTAACGGGCGCAAAGTTGTCCAGTGTACCTGCCGAGATATTTCCATGAGAAAGAAGTTTGAGGCCGAATTAAACAAGCGAATTGAGGATATGCATATCCTAAACACGGTAGCGCTTGAGATAACATCCGGCCTGGAGCTTGAAACTTTATTGCCCAGAATAACCCAAAGCGTGGTCAAACTTCTTAATGCCGATGCCGGGATGATTGGTTTATACGATGCACGAAAGGGTAGTCTAAAGTACCGCTATCTTTATAATATGCCAGATAACATTGCCGGCCTCGAGATACCAAGAGGAGCAGGCCTTACCGGCTTTGTCCTGGAATCCAAACACTCGGTCTCCATCCCGGATTATCAGAGTTATCCAAAATCCCTGAAAGAGTTTAGAGAGGCCAGCGTAAGAGCCACAGCTATAACGCCGCTTCTAATCGAAAACAGGTTACTGGGAACCCTTATGGTCATGCACCTGATCCCGGAGAAAAAATTCAATGAGTACGATATGGGATTGCTTGAATCGGTAGCACGGCAGGCCGCAATCGCTATATATAATGCCCAGTTGTTCGAAGAGATGAAAGAAGAGGGTGATTTCAGGCAAGCCCTGGGCCAGCTGACTTCGCTAATCGGCTCTGCGCTTGATATAAATAAGGTCTACGACCTTATTTGCAAAGAAGGCACGAGGCTGTTTAAAAGCAGTGGAACCTACCTTTATGCGTTAGATACAAACAAAGAAATGCTTATTGGCAAAATGGCTTATGGAGAAAAAGCCGAAGAGTTTCTAAAAATAGCATTACCGATTAATGAGCCTTCGCTAGCCACCTACATATACCATACCAGAAAGCCGGTTCTTATCGATAACGTTGAAATCAGTCCACTAATCAAAGCCGAAGTTAATAAGAAATTCAAATCGAAGACCTTGATGGGAGTACCCATCATTGTAGATGGCGAGGTTAAAAGCGTGCTTGTATTTGCAAGCAACGAAAGATCTTTCTTCTTCAGTGAAACTCAGCTGGATAGGGCAAAGATTCTTAGCGACCAGGTCGCGTTTGCGATTAAAAATGCCGCCCTGTACGAGCAAACCAGAAAAGCCCTAGAGCACGAAAGATATGTCGCCATAACATTGCAGCAAAGCCTGCTACCCGAAAAAGTACCTCAGGTCGAAGGGACTGAAATTGGCGCATACTATGCGCCGACGCAAGCTGGCGGATCGCTTGTCGGCGGCGATTTCTATGACTTTGTTCAGCTACCGGATGGAAGAGTTGTAATCGTCATAGGTGATGTCAGCGGTAAAGGCATAGAGGCCGCCGCCACAACAGCCATGGTAAAGTATGCCATACGCTCTTTTATATATAGAAACCCCGCCCCTTTTTATGTTATGACGCAGGCAAACAAAGTAGTATCCATGCAGCTAAAAAGCGGCCTGTTTGTGAGCCTGTGTTATATTCTCTACGAACCGAAAACAGGAAAAATCGAGCTGGCTAATGCAGGCCATCCTTATCCAATCCATTTTTCAGCAGATAAAAAAGCCTGCAAATTAATCGAAACGAACAACCCAGTGTTCGGCCTGATTTCAGATTTCGAGTACACCCAGGTCGAGAAAAAGCTTGCTGAAGGGGATATACTTGCCCTGTATACAGATGGATTAATTGAGGCAAGGCTAGACCACGACTTTTTTGGAGCCGATAGAGCAAAAGAGTCGGTCTGTAAAAATTACAATAAAAATGCCCAAAACATTATCGTAGATCTTGTGCGAGATAGTGAGAAATTTGCAAAAGGCAATCTGACCGATGACGTTGCAATCATTGTCTTAAAAAGACATTAGAAACAGTGTCATTATTTGCTTTTCTTGCCTACCCTAATATCTGCAAGCGGCCACGCATACTCATAAAGATGTAATCCCTTCGAGACCGCAATAATCTCGCCATCTTTAACACCTATCTCGCTTGCCATAAATTCTTTCATAAGCTGCAATCCAGCCAGGTTTGCAGGAAACCCTCCCCAGAGATCCCAGGAGCGAAAATAGACATAGAAGTGGAGCTTGCCATAGCGCACACGGGTATCTACCTGGCGCAAACAAGGTGGATCGTCTAAGAAGATAGAATTTTGATCGCACACTGCCATACATGCCTGATTTGTAGCTAAACCATCCTCTTTATACATCCTTATAACTTCAAAAATTTGTCGCTCAAGAAACTCGCCGTATGTATATTGCTCGTTTTCTTGTTTTTCTGATGTTATCAGGTATCTTAAGTAGTCCTGAACATATTCCTCGGAAGCAGGAGGGGTTAGCCCAAGACCAGGAGGAATGTCAGGAACCAGGGGACGGGTACCGGGATGTGTTATTTGAATAGTAACAAAGTCAAGCTCTTTTCTTCTTGTTCCCTTGTAACTGCCACGATCAATCACATATTCAAAGCCATCGTTTACGACAGCATTGATCGCTTGAAACCAGGCATCAGGAATATCCCGGGCTACAATTTGGGTAAGCTTCATGGCGTCTCCTTAGGCACGCTTGGATTAAGGCATGTTAAGATACTGTGACATAAATATGCTAGGTTTTTATAATACCCTTAGTTGGACAATCATATCAACCGTTTAATAAAGTTAAGGTAAGATTATAGGCCACCGCTACTGCTCCATTTTTGATATCGGTGGTTTACCTTCCTTAAGCTCCTACTTCTCTTTCAATTTCAACCTTAAACCCCGCAAGTAAGCCTCCGATTACACCAATAGCCGATAGAATAGGAAGGGCAATGATAGCTGCAGCGCCACCTACAGCAGCAGCCCAGACAGGGATATCGATAACAACACGGCCTGCCCCGTTTATTACTCTTATACGGCGAACAGTCGACTCGCGCAGTAATTCCTCAATCGTACTCCAGAGCTGCTCGCCCCGGACGACGCGCTCCTCATAATAGGTTCGCTTCTCTTGCGCACGCTCTCCTGCTTGAGGTTCCTCTCTCGCCTCTTCAGATATTTCATGTTCGACCCGCGTGGCTTCTTCGGATTTCTCCGGTATATCTTCCATCGTAAACACTCCTTATACTTTGCGTCTCTTTTTAATTTCCCGTTTTTATAATCTTTACCAAATAATATCCGAGCGTCGTTAAGCAGCTAACCCAAACGTCGTTAAGCAGCTAACGACCTCTTCTCCCTTCTTTAACCAAATCCTCTATGACGCTAAATGCCTCATAGATATCGCCAACCACGATATCGGCTGAATTTCTAACCTCCGGAAGCGAGGTTTTAAATGTAATCGAGACTCCTACCGCCTTAAGCATCGGGATGTCATTAAGTGCATCACCAACTGCAACTATTTCTTCCGAGCGAAACCCGATACTTTTTAGATAGTCTATAAAAACCCCTTTGTCTAGCCCACGAGGCATGATATCGACTGCGTCCCAGTGGGGAAGCACATATAGATTTGATAGCCTGTATTCGGACACAAAATCTTTTGCACTTTTGTAGACGTCTTTGACTGCAAGTTCAGGTTTGGTAAAAGCAGTAACGCCTGCTCTGTTTGGCGGAAACCAAATGCTGTCACGAAACTCATGCCAGAGGTAATTCTTGACAAACTCAAGATCTCTTCGCGTCTCATCGGCAACAGGGTAGACGATTTCAAGTTTCTCCTCAGGGCGAAATATAACCGCTCCATTCTCGCCAGCCACAAGAGGATTTGGAATACCCAGGCCCTCGGCTAAGCCAAACAGGTACACGGCATCCTTGCCTGAAACAAGCGATATGTGAACGCCACTGCTTGCAAGCCGATGAATCATCTGAACAACCTCTAGTTCAAACGGCTTGCCGGGCACTCTCAACGTACCATCAACATCAAAAGCAATAAAATTTATCATAACTCTCCTGGCTGAACCTTTATAACTTTATTCCCTAAAACTCCCCAGTAGCCGCCGTAAAAACAATAATGGCCACTTATGTGGCCTTTTGCGCAAAGATTCGCCCTACTTTCCCTATTGCCTGACTGCAACCTCCAGCGCACTCAATATTTCGGCCTCGTCAATCGGTACATTTTCTCCGGCAATTAACAATGTTTCTATTTTGGGCACCCTAGTACTCAGCTTACTATAAAACCAGCTAGCAAACTCTTCAATTGATGTGTCCTCATTGATATCTACTCCAAGCAAAATAACATCAGATGACCAATAGGAGTCATCTTTAGCAAATACCTCTTGTTTGCTGATAACCGCCTCTCCCGGAACGATTACAGGACGTCTTTCCGGAAACCTATGGCTCTCTACCAAATCAAGCCCAAACTCGTAGTCACTGGTCACAACCTTAATTTCAACTTGCATAACCTAAAACCTCTCTACGATTAAAAAATCCCCTTGTTAAACTTACAAAATATGGAGCCGTTTGACAACTATTATCCTTTTTGATCCTTTTTGGTGACAGGCACTGGGTAATAGAATTACCAGCTAATGTGATGGAGCGTAGAACTAAAGGTGTGCATTTGTGAAATAAATCTTGCGTACTCTGTTAGGCGGCCTCTCGCAATGCCGCAATGCCAGCGTATAGCCTAATACCTATAAGGGCATTAAGCTTTAAAGGCTTAATTCCGATAATAATATAGGAGGGCAAAGGATAGAAGCAACAAAGTGTTGCTTGTAGATTAAAGTAAGTATTGGAGGGGAAATGCTTAGGTTTATAATTGATAGATTTAAGGGAAGACCTGCACTGGGAATCGCCGTAGCCGAGTTTAATAACGGCAAGGTAAATGTAACGGGTTACGATGCCAAATCTGTGCGAGACATAGAGTTTCTTTTAAGTAAGCCGCTTAGCATACCAAGATCCGCAACCTTTGGGACAGCAGCTCTATCTGTCAGCATAACTAGCGAACTTAAACCCGGCTCGGAAAAGCACTTTTTGGCAGTTATTTACTCTCTCCCGAACTACGGATTCTCGGCAAGAAAAGCAGATTAGCCTGTTAGATTAGTCTGCACATGATTATCTAATGCCAACCATCTAAAAAGCTGCTTAAATTGGAGGTTTATTCATGATCAGAGAACTAGCCTGCGAAAAATGCGGTAAAACGTGGCGGGTAGAAGTTCCCAGCCTGCTTAATGTCAAAATCCAGTCATGCCTCGACTGTGGCCACTTTAAATTTCACCATGAGCCAGCCATACGGCATGCATCACCGCATAACCCTCCAACCTCCAATCAAGAGATTTCTGCTAGCCTAAAAACTTTCGGTTGCTTGAATAACTAGTCACATGTGCCTGCGAGCACAGAAACGAGATGCCCATAAAGATACCAATGGCTATTTGGCGGTTTTCAAGAGGTACCATATCACCAATTAAGGCAAGTGAAACCGGCATGGACATGGTACCCATAATTACTCTTAGTTTTCCAAAGCGATCAGCAAGCGGTCCAAAGGCTAACTGAAACAGCCCAAACAGCAGCATGCAATTTTAAATGTCACATATCGTTACCATATCAACAACAATTTATATATAGGTTAAAAGCATCACGCGACACTTAAGAAATCTCAAGGTGCTGTATTTTCCTAAATATCCCCTGGGATGCCTACAGGACAACTTTCGTCTGATACAAAGTACTTTCTTTGGAAATATAGCGCCACGTTAACTAGCCCTATAAGAACCGGCACCTCAACCAATGGTCCGATAACGGCTGCAAAGGCTGCACCGGACTGAATCCCGAAGACTGCAACGGCAACCGCAATAGCAAGCTCGAAGTTGTTGCTTGCAGCAGTAAAAGAGAGCGTTGCGGTCTTTGAATAATCCGCACCCACCTTTTTGCCCATATAAAACGAAACTAAGAACATCAGCACAAAGTAGATGAGAAGCGGTATGGCAACGCGCACTACATCCATCGGGATTTTAACGATATACTCACCTTTAAGCGCAAACATAACAATAATAGTAAAGAGAAGTGCGATTAATGTTATTGGGCTTATCCTTGGGATAAAGCTTTGTTCATACCACGCTCTTCCCTTAGCCTTAAGCAAGGTAAAGCGGGTAAGCATTCCGGCAATAAACGGGATACCAAGGTAGATAAAGACGCTTTCAGCAATTTGACCGATGCCAATGTTTACAACCGTACCCTTAAGCCCGAAGAGCGGCGGCAAAACCGTAATAAAGATGTACGCGTAGACCGAGTAAAAGAGAACCTGGAAAATGGAGTTAAAAGCGACTAGGCCTGCTGCATACTCGGTATCGCCTTTTGCAAGCTCATTCCAGACGATAACCATGGCAATGCACCGCGCAAGGCCAATCATGATAAGGCCGACCATGTACTCCGGATATCCTCTAAGGAAAATAATTGCCAGTGCAAACATAAGAATTGGGCCAACGACCCAGTTCTGTATCAGTGATAGCCCAAGAATCTTCCTATTCCTAAATACCTCACTAAGCTCTTCGTATTTTACCTTTGCAAGCGGTGGATACATCATAAGAATAAGGCCAACAGCTATTGGGATTGATGTTGTTCCGACCTGAAACTTAGTAATTAAGTCGACGAATCCCGGTGCAATATAAAAAGACCCAACACCTAAACCCATCGCTAAGAATATCCATACTGTAAGATACCGGTCTAGAAATGATAATCTTCCCGTAATGCTTTCGCTCACTTCTCCTCCTTCTTGTGCCTTACCTGTAATTTTTCTCTAAAGCATCTGGCAGGCCCTCGATAAATGCCCTTATCTCATCCCGCACTCTGCGAAAGACCGCCATCTTCTCCTCATGGCTGCCTTCGGCTTTTGCTGGATCGTCAAAACCAAAGTGAATTACTTTAGTTTTGCCAGGAAATATGGGGCAGTTCTCATCGGCATGACTGCAGACAGTTACGACGTAATCAAATGGAATAGACAAAAGCTCAGTCACAAGCTTTGAGCGCTGCTTAGAAATATCAACCCCGACTTCATTCATGGCTTCAACCGCTAAAGGGTTTAACCCGTGTGCTTCTATTCCAGCCGAATAGGGCTCGATACTATCGCCCTTTAAGTGCCTTGCCCAGCCTTCGGCCATCTGGCTTCTGGCTGAGTTTCCAGTACATAAGAAGAGTACCTTTATTCTTGAACTATCCGGTTGCATAGCATCTCCTTATCTATCTTTAAAACAGCTTTGAGCTTTCTTAGGTCTTTCTGAGTCTGGCTGTCACGAGCGAGTGACTCATGCACCCAAGCTAACGCCTTTTGTGCTTCAATATCGCTGCTTCTATTTGAAATACGGTAATATATCCAGCGCCCCTCTTTCCGGCCCTCAATAAGGCCTGCATGGCGAAGAATTGAGAGGTGCTTGGAAACCGTAGAGGGTGCGAGCCCAAGTACCTCTACGATCTGACAGACACAGAGTTCGTGGCCATTAAGCATAAACAAAATGCGAACGCGGCTTTCATCCGCAATCGCTTTAGTTACTTCGATAAACTTATTCATATCATCTCTATATTTCGCCATATAACGAATTATACTTCCAGAGATTAGTTAAATCAAGGAAATAAGTTTAGGAATAAATTAATCTTCCTTTGCCGGTACTAAAACCACCGGCACCTTTGAATGGCGTACTATCCTGTCGGCAACACTCCCGATAATTGCCCGGGCAAGGCCGGTTCGCCCGTGCGTTCCCATAACAATCATATCGGCACCCTCTTCATAGGCAACCTGCAATATGACTTGAGGAGGGTGCCCCCGCTTAACAACGCCCCTTGCAAGAATGCCCTCCTTTTTAAGCTGGCTGACCGCATCTGAAACAAACCCTTGAAACGCATCTTTGACGAAGTCACCCATCTCTACATTTTCAACGCCCCCAACCTCCATGACTGGGACAACACCCACAACGATAACCTCTGAGCGCTCTTCTTTTGCAAGATCTGCTACAATCCAAAGCGCCTCTTTAGCTGTTGGCGACCCGTCGGTTGGATAGATTATTTTCTTCATTGCTCTTCCCCCTTGAGTCCTCTGAATCTGGATACGTCTCCAATTAGACGCTCCATAAGCGGCGCCATTATGAATGCGGAAGCAAAGAGCAGAAGCTGTCGCGCGAGCGTAAATTTCCAGCCAAAGAAGCGAAGCTCAAGAGGTATCATCGGCACTTTGATCGCCCAGGTCGAAACTATTGCAACGACCACCCCCAGGCGGGCACCCTTGTCAAGAAGCGTTTTAAGCAGCGGGAACACCCCGACCAGCGGACCGTGAATGGCAGTGCCAAGGGCCGCACCTAAGAAAAGCCCCCGGAAACCGGCCTCTTTGCCGAGGTGTTTCAAGATAAACTCTTCGCGCATCCAGACCTGAAAAAGCCCGACAAAAACAAAGACAGTTATAAGTGTCACCGCAACGCTTGCAAACGTTTTCGCACTGATAATAGCTGCCATTTTTGCGTCGTCAAGGTTTACCGTTGCCAACAGGGCATAAGCAGCTACCACAACCCATAAAAGCCAGTTTTTCTTTGCCCACGCAAGAAACTTCATAGCAGCCACCCCATAATAACCCCAACTATGATCGAAAAGACAAACGTTACCGCCCAACGCGTCAACGCAAAACGCCTGCCCATATAGGCAATCTCAGCCGGAAGCGACGCTGTTCCTACGGCAACCCACGCGGTAAGAAGTGTGGCAACTGCGGTAACCGATGCGTGCTGATCAAGCAGATATCGCCCTATTGGAAACACGGCTGCAGGAGGCCCGGATGCAATGCTTCCCAGAACCGCCGCAATAACCGGTGCCAGGACTCCTCGCGATCCTCCGAGAAGGTCGCGGATGGTCTGCGGCGATATCAACACCTCAAACAGGCCGATTGCCGCAAAAACCACCACAAAAAATGGCAGCACGTTTATAAAGCTTTTATACCCTATCACAAGCGCTTTTTTTGTGAGTTCGCGGTCTTTGATCCAGGAAGTTGCTAGCGCCGCTAGCATCACTATAAGTAAACCCCAATCGGTAGTTGTCAACTTTGTCTCCTAACCATTTCTTAGCCGGTTACTGTGCCCTTCCCTGGCCTCGCTGCTTGCAGACATAGCGATCCTGACCAGGTCAAGATACACGAAGGCACTCCCGTGCCGGGAAGCGGCGCAACTACTATCAGCTGATGGTACTTTTCCGGTATCGATTTCCGAGAGTAAGTAATTTGCTTGCTCAATGCATGCTCCTGTACCATATCCGATTTAATCTTGGAAAGAAGGTGCGTTGTATCGGGCGCTTTGTCAACTTCTGTCTCGGTTTTTTTTAGTATCTCTTCAACCTGTAATCGCACACTTTGACTCATACTTTCTCTCCTTTTTATGAATAATGTCCGCTACTTCGCAAGCTCTGCTTCCTCTTTTGCCAGCGCCGCTTCAGATATCGCAAATATCGCGACAAGGCTTAAAATAACAAGCAAAACCCCGTACGTAGTAAAAAAGGATTGGTAGCCGAGTGAATTAATAAACCGACTGCCAATGCTAGTACCTATAGCACCTCCAACCATAAAGGAAAAGGCAACCAGCGACATGGCAACTCCTCTTGCCTTCTGCGCGAACTCGGTTGCCAACGTAAGGAGTGTGGAATGTGCTAGCATGAAGCCTAGACCAAGCATAAAGATACTGATAACGGAAGCTACAATGCTTGCTGGAACTGCAGCAATTAAGAGGTCAGACGCCGCAGCAAGAAGAAGTCCAAAAGCAATTAAGAGTCGCTTGCCTGTCTTTTTTGCAATTTTCCCCCCAATGCGTCCTGCTATAATAGCGCCGATACCAAAAGACGTCATAATAAGGCCGATCGTCAGGTAGCTAAAGTTAAAAGTATGGGCAATGTTAGCTCCAAGATATGAAAATGAGCCGAGGATAAAAATGCCCTCAAACACAACCACCAGATATGCCCGAAGGCTCGCAAAATTCCCTAAAAGCTTTGCATATGGCGCAAAGAGCTGGCTGTTAGGGTTACGTGAAAACTGCCCAGATAATTTTTTACTGGTTGAGATTAAAAGAAGGGTAATAGCAGCCGCAATAACGGCGTATGCAAAAAACACACCCCTCCAGCTTACAAAGAATGCAATCGTTCCTCCAATGCCCATGGAAAGTGCCTGACCTAAAAACGAGATGCCCATAAAAGTGCCAATTGCGGTTTGACGATTCTCAAGCGGAACAACATCCCCAATTAAAGCAAGAGATACAGGCATTGTAGCTGCGGCAAATAAGCCCGTTAGAGCCCTGTAAACACTTAAATCAGTAAGTGCAAAGCCGAGACCGCAAAGAGCCGTTGCAATGGTAAAAAAGACCATTGTGCTCATAATCACCCTGAGCTTGCCAAAGCGATCTGCTAATGGACCAAAGACAAGTTGAAAGAGACCAAAGGGCAGCATATATGCTGCAATCAAAATGCCTGCCGACGCCGATTCGACACCAAAAGACTTTGCGATCGCTGGCAATATTGGTGAGACGACCCAGTTGTCAGCCATCACTATAAAGCCTGCAAGCCCAAGGATTATAACAAGACGATTAGTATTCATAAGATCCTCCTTTTACGTTTTCCGTATAAGAGCTACCATTGCCGCTACTTATCAATTAATATTGATATATTTATTAAAGCCTGCCCTGTTCAGGAAGAGATTTTAGTTCTAGCATTATTGGCGTAAATGCGCCCACTGCTTACGCTAACCAGAAGAAATAAAGACCAAGTAAAATAAATACTCCACCGCTTACCATCTCAACCAGCGCCCTTCGCTTCTGAAGAAATGATATTTTCGTAATAAACCCGGTTGAGGTTCCGGCCGCCATAAGTGGTAAACCATGCGCCAAGCTATATGTAAATAGCAGCACACTTCCCAAAAAAGCATTACCTTTTGATGCAACATATGTTAAGATGACGGCAACCACCGGCGTGGCGCATGGCGAGAGAATCATGCCTAAAAGGATCCCAAGAACGAACGCTCCAAGAGTGCCTTTAAACCGGACGCTCTCGGCAGTTAGTTTCAGCGGTAGTGAAAGCTGAAACTTTAACACACGCATATAGTTAAGACCGGCTAACAGCATAACCGCACCAACCACAAAGAACCAGGTACGATTTGCAATTGAGAACAACCCGCCAAGATACGAGGCAAACCCCCCGATAACCGCAAACGTAGTTGAGAAACCAAGAACAAATAGGATGGATAGCAAGAATCCTTGTCTGCCAGCGGCAGGACGCCCTTCGGTGTTCTTGGCAACATAACCGATAATTGCCGGGAAAAATGGCAGAACGCAGGGGCTAACACCGGTAAATATCCCTCCGGCAAATGCCAGGCCAAGCGCAAGAATTGGGCTCGTCTCAAGTGATGTCTTCACTGCTTGGGCAATGGTTTCTAGCATCTACTTCTCCAAATCGCTTAGAATACTGGAAAGCTGTTCTTTTTCGATAACCCCAACTTGTTGACCGACCGCCTCACCAGTTTTATCAAAAAATACCGTGTAGGGAATCGTGTTTACACCAAATTTATTAATCAGCGATTGCTCAGCTGGATCACCAGTTAATATATCAATAAAATTGATCGTTGTTTCGTATTGGGGTTTAACTTGCGCAATAATCTCTGACATCTCTATGCATGGCGCACAAGAGTCTGAGTGAAAGCAAATCATCGTCGGTTTTCCGTTTTTAAGTGCCGCTCTTAACGCTGTTTCACCTGGCGACATTGATTGTGCTGCTGTGGTTCCGGTTCCCGTCTGATTCAAACCTGTCGAACTGCCGCTTTGTTGCGGCTCTACGCTAGAGCCATTCATCTTCGGGAAAATAATAATTGCCGCTAGAGTGATAACTGCTACGATAATCACAATTTTCGGAATCATGCTCTTGTTCAATTTATTCGCCTGCCTTTCTAGGCATAACCCCATTCCGCTCTGATTTATAACCCTCAGGTACTTCCTTGTAAATTTAAAGACTCAGCCATTCAATTGTCGGTTTATTCAACATGTGTTTCTTTTAGATCACCAGGTTAAACAGGTACCCTGTAAAGATAATCGCTAAGCCAACTGTTCCAAAGAAGACAGCTAAAAGCGGCTTCTTTAATACTTTTCGCAAGATAACCATCTCGGGCAAACTAAGCGCCGTTACCGACATCATAAAAGCAAGGGCCGTTCCCATGGGAACGCCTTTACCGACTAGAGCGGTCACAATCGGGATTGTACCAGCAGCATTTGAATAGAGCGGAATACCGATAAGAACGGCAACCGGCACTGCAAAAGGATTCGTCTTTGCCGCTATCCGAGAAAGCAGCTCTTCCGGTGCATAGCCATGAATAAAGGCACCAATAGCAATACCTAAAGCGATATAGGGTATGATCTTTTTAACAAGGCCAGTTGTATAGCTCCACGCATCGCTTGAGCGATTCTTCCAGGTAGGCTTAGCGGCTTCAGTTGTAGTTTTACCGACCTTTATCTGATAGACAAAATCCTCAACCCATTTTTCAAGCCCTAAGCGACCAATGATAATGCCGGCAACAATTGCAATTAAAAGCCCCGAGCCAATATAGATGAGAGCAATCTTCCAGCCGAAAAGCGACCATAAAAGACCAAGTGCGATTTCATTGATCATCGGTGATGCGATGAGAAACGAAAATGTCACGCCAAGTGGCACGCCTGCCTCAACAAAGCCGATAAAAAGCGGCACCGCCGAACATGAACAAAACGGAGTGATAATACCGAATAGTGCCGCTAACACGTTGCCAAAGTATTCGTTTTTGCTTGAGAGAATTGCTCTTACCTTTTCTGCAGGAATAAACGAGCGAATGATGGCTATGCCGTAAATAACAAGGGTTAAAAGAAAAATGATCTTTACCATGTCGTAGATAAAGAAGTTGATAGCCCCGCCTAAAACCGAAGTCCTATCAAGGCCAAGAAGAGTGTATGTAAACCAATCAACGGCTCTTTGCCACATAAATACTATCCCTTCAAGATGTTAATAATTTCTGCCACACTTGGTACCCGACCGCTTAATTTAAGCTCACCATCTACAACTAGCCCCGGCGTTGAAAGAACACCGTAACTCATAATCTCTTGGATGTCCTCGATCTTTTGGATATCAGCATCGACGTTCATTTGAGCTACTGCTTCAAATACATTAGCCTCTAGCTTCTTGCAGTTTGCACAACCTGGCCCCAATACTTTGATCTGCATCGCATTCTCCTCCTAAAATTATTTGGTTGTATAAATCAGTAAAATAGGAAATCCTTTCGGTATTAATCTGGTAGTAAACCCATTTGCCTTCACGCCGTGTCATAACAAGCCCGGCATGTCTGAGCGCTTTTAAATGGTGAGAAACAAGATTCTGCGGCAGGCCGAGCGGCTCATGAATATTGCAAACACAGCGCTCGCCCTTTTTTAAAAGGCAAAGGATTTGTAAGCGGTTTACGTCTGAGACGATTTTTAAATATTCCGAAAACTCTTTTAGTTGTTCAGATTTAAGGGAACCATCCCTGCAGCACTCTTCCATAATTAACCTCATATCAATCATCGTTATATCAGTATATATTGATATGATATATCGTTTGTTCCTGCTAGTCAATAGGTGACCAATAGGTGACAGGCACCACCTGAATCTTCTACCAGGAATTTTATGCATAAAATTCAAAAAGTGTGCGGTTGTGAAAGCTCGCAAGGAATGGAAAAATAGACAACCTATTGCTTAATTGTTCCATTGCTCTGCAAAAAGAAACGGAGGCTTTTTCTTTTTAAATTTATAAATGATAAATGATGCCTTAAACAGATAAAGAGCACCATG
Organism: Bacillota bacterium; assembly: GCA_023511485.1. Lineage (NCBI taxonomy): Bacteria > Bacillati > Bacillota > Bacillota bacterium. The sequence goes on from JAIMBH010000033.1 coordinate 26,136, forward strand.
AACTCTGGGGTATTTCTCTAAATTCTCTACAAAACAAAAAGGCCGGCTCTTCACCGACCTCTACCTATGGATCTAACTGGGCACAACTGAGACATCGAATTAACAAGAAAGCTGGAGATTGCATCCCTGATATGCTCTAATACAATAGCGCATGTGGAAAACAAGCGATACTCTTATCCAACGTCAGCACGTTTTTTCACTTCTCGCTCGAGCCTATCTCCCAGTGCTTCTGCTGTAACGTCTAGATCGTATTGTGCCTGCAAGCCGAGCCAGAATTCAGCAGAAGTGCCAAAGAACTTTGCAAGTCTCAGCGCTGTGTCTGCAGTAATGCTTCGCTTGCCGAGAACGATCTCGTTTATCCTTCTCGCCGGCACCCCGATGTTTATGGCAAGCCTATTCTGGCTTATTCCCATGGGCTTGAGAAACTCTTCTAAGAGAACTTCACCGGGGTGTACCGGATGTAGCTTTTTCTTCATTATGCTCCTTTCTAGTGATAATCTGTTATTTCAATTTCATAGGCATCTCCGCCACGCCATCGAAAACAGATACGCCACTGATCGTTGATTCTTATACTTAACCGCCCCTCGCGGTCTCCTTTAAGCCTCTCTAATCTGTTGGCTGGTGGAATCCTTAAATCATTAAGGCTCTTGGCGTTATTTATCATCCGCAGTTTTCGCAAGGCAACCTGCTGAATATCCCGCGGTAGCTTGGTGGAACCCTCACGATTATAGACCTTTTCTGTCTCTTTGTCCTTGAATGACTTAATCATTAATCTTATATTATAACGCATTGCGTTAAACGTCAACCGTTAAACTTTAACATGCAAAAGAATATGTGAGACTAGAATTTCGAATCCTACAGGGGGCTTGGGTTTTAGGAACAAAAAACCCTCGCAAAAGCCATAATTACGAGGGTGAAATGGTGGGCCCTGTAGGATTCGAACCTACGACCAATGGATTATGAGTCCATTTTATTTTAATCCAGTAATTCTAATAATTCTAAACACTCTAATAAACAGGGGTTATATGTCTAGCAATTCCAGCAATTCCAGTAAATTCGGATAATTCTGCTACCATTTAGCTACCATAAGGCTAAAGTTTATAGGGAAAGTGCCGATACTAGGTCAAGGTTGCTGGTACCAACCTAACAAGTTAAAATGGGAGTGAAACGAGACTTTCTAAGACGGTACCAGCTTCTTGAGGGTCTCGTTTCATTTTGGAGGGATTAAGATGGAGCTCTCAAAAGAATCACTGATTAGCTTGACCCAAGAAGCAAGCTGGGGACCCATTTAAGACAGAATCGTTATGCAAAACTGCCTGATATTAATTTGAACT